>JAZUHQ010000206.1:0-12891 GCA_045641805.1 Lachnospiraceae bacterium | reverse complement strand
ATCGCCAACTGCAGCGGCAATATCGTCATGCACAACCTGATCCCTTATATTTTCCAGATGCAGATTCTCTACCTGACCCTGGGTTCCAAGAGAAGGAACGAGAGTACTGCCCAGGAACACCGAAAGATCGCCGAAGCCATTGTCCATCATCGCGGCGCGGATGCCTACGATGCCATGCAGTATCACCTCCAGATGATCATCCGAAGTTTTGATAATCTATCCGATTAATTGATCGCCTGCCATCACAGCGTATCAGGTTCACGTATACAGATTTGAAAATGCAGAAGTCTGTGCACGTGAACCTGGTACGCTTATTCTATTTCAGACAAATTTGTCTGTTTGCGTCCCTTAAAAGCCCCTTATCTTCTGAAGAACAGACAATTTATTGCATCGCCCCAAACAATTTTGTATGATGATTCCAAGAACAAACAAAGCAATCGTTTCAGCAGGGAGAACAATCATTATGGAAAGAATCGTACTTGATACAGCCATTAAATTCGGTGCAGGCCGTTATCGTCAGGAAATGGGCCTTCTTGAGCAGTTAGGTGAGGAGATTTCCAGATTCGGAAAGAGAATCTTCATCGTTGCAGGTAAGCGTTCCTTCGACGCTGTCAAAGAGCGTCTTGTTCCGGCGATCGAGGAAGCCGGTCTTGAGTACTTTGTCAATATTTACGCCGGCATGTGTTCCTACGAGAGCGCTGCAGAGTACGGTCAGATGTGCCAGGAACTGCACTGTGACGAAGTTGTTGGTATCGGCGGCGGTAAGATCATGGACTTCGCCAAAGCAGTTGCCGAGTCTGCCGGTGTCGGTGTGGTCAACATCGCCACTTCCATGTCCACATGCGCGCCATTCACATGTATGTCCGTGATGTACACACCTGAAGGCGGCAAGAAGGACTGCTGGAGATACGAGCACGAGCTTGACGCTGTCTATGTCGATATGCAGGTCATCGCAGACTGCCCGATCCGTTACAATGCGGCAGGTATTCTGGACGCCATGGCTAAGAGAATCGAGATCCAGAACGGCAAGCCTGTGATGCGTCTGGAAGACACCAAATTTGACCTCTTCTCCGCTTTTAAGTGGGCGGAGTATACATACGATGTCCTGAACACTTTCGGTCCTCAGGCCATCGAAGACAACCGCAGACATGAAGTGACCAAAGCCCTTGAGGATGTATGTTTCATCAACATTCCTGTGACAGGCGTCATCGCCAACATCAC
Organism: Lachnospiraceae bacterium; assembly: GCA_045641805.1. Classification (GTDB taxonomy): domain Bacteria; phylum Bacillota; class Clostridia; order Lachnospirales; family Lachnospiraceae; genus Coprococcus_A. Next base: position 11,670 of record JAZUHQ010000206.1, on the reverse strand, counting down.
AAAGAGCTTCTCCCAGTCTGCGCTGGCTCATGCACTCTATGATGGTGTTCGTACACACTTCACAAAAGAAGCGATCGGTGCGATCCACGGTGAGATCGTTGCCATCGGTCTTTTCCCACAGCTCTACTACAACCATCTCGAGCATGAGATCCCTCTTCTGAAGGCTTTCATGAAAGGTATGGATCTGCCTACAACACTCCAGGAGATCGGTATCGAGCCAACAGATGAAAACCTGAAAGTACTTGAGGACTACCTCATCGACACACCATATGTCAAAGATGAAGGCGATAACCTCAAAGTGCTTCACGAAGCTATGCGCACGATGTGCTAGTTCTTTCGTTAGCTTGGGAAACGAAAGAACGCCCATTTCAATCAATATCCAACAAAAGGAAAAGCTCCCTCATTGCGAGAGAGCTTTTTCCCATTGATAGGATGCTGATCTATGCCTTTTTCTTTCCGAGGAAAATGAAGACAAGTGAAGAGATCAGAAGCAGATATGGATAGAAAAGATACTGCATAACCTGTGGGGCGGAAATGCTGAATCCAAGACCTTTACATGCCGCCAGTGCAACCAGCATCTGGGCACCATAAGGAATGATACCCTGGGCGATACAGGAGAAGGTATCCAGGATGGATGCTGTCTTTCTTGGGGTAATGCCGTACTGATCTGCCATCTCTTTGGCGATCGGATTGGCCATAACAATGGCAACCGTATTGTTGGCTGTGGCAATATCCAGCAGCATAACCAGCACACCGACACCTAAAAGACCACCTCTATAGCCTTTAAAAGTACCATAGAGACCATTGAGAAGGGCCGTGAAACCACCATGCTCTTTGATCAGGGCACAGAGAGCGGATACGAGGATCGCTACCATGGCTGTCTCAAACATACCGGAAGCACCGCCGCCCATGTTGGCAAGAAGATCGGTTGTTGCAACGGCACCTGTTCCCAGCATGATGAGGGAACCGGATACGATACCGATCAGAAGGACCACAAAGACGTTGATACCGATAATACCGCCTACCAGCACCAGCACATATGGAATCGTCTGGATCAGGTTGTAGGATTCCAGTTCGAAGGATACAGGGCCTTTCTGCATGGAAGCCACAAGAATGATCACCATGCTGACAAGGGCTGCCGGAAGGGCGATCAGGAAGTTTTCCTTAAACTTATCTTTCATCTCACAACCCTGGCCTTTACATGCCGCAATCGTTGTATCGGAAATGAAGGACAGGTTATCGCCGAACATGGCACCACCCATGACGGAACCGACGGCCAGCGGAATGGAAAAGCCGGCTGCATCGGCAAGGGCCAGACCGATCGGTGTGATCAGGGTGATCGTACCGACGGAAGTACCCATGGCGATGGATACAAGACAGGCCACCACGAAAAGTACCACGATGGCATAGTTGGCAGGGATCAGGGACAGCATGAAGTAAGCCACACTCTGCGCAGAGTTTCGGCCGACCACACCGACGAAGATACCTGCTTCCAGGAAGATCAGCAGCATGAGCATGATGTTCTTATCACCGACACCCATGGCCATCAGTTCGATCTTCCGGTCAAAGTCAAGGCTTCGGTTCTGCAGGCATGCAACCAGCAGGGCAACCATGAAGATGACCACGATCGGGATGTTATAGAAGCCCATCTCAATCTTAAGGACATACTCAAAGGTAATACCAAGCCCAAGATACAAAACTAAAAATACACCGATCGGCAGAAGTGCCACCGGATTTCCTATTTTCACATTTTCGTTCATAACATTCTACCTCCGTCCTAATCATACCATGGCGATAAGGCACGAACAACGTGAAATGTTTGCATTTGACGGATTTTTCCAATTATGTCTTTTCCTTAAAGACAGCCGTCTTTGGGGAAATCACAGCATCTTTTCGATCGGTTTTCTGATCCTGCGTGTCATAAACTTGACCACCTGACCGGTACAGAGCGCGGAGATCACCGTACCCTCTCGTGTACCCACGATCCTGAAATTGAAAAAGATCAGAGACAGAATGATGGCCAGAGCGACACAGCTGATATCGAAGCAGACCTTGACATTGCCGAACTCAAAGCCGGTCTTATCCGTGATGGCTTTGACGACCGCTTCACCGGAATTGAGGATGACATTGGCAATGACGGATAAGGAAATACCAAATGCCAGGATGACGATACCGATGGCCAGCATCAAAAGCTGAACCAGGTAGTTGGGTACCGGAATCGGTTTGGTCAGCCACACACCAAAGTCCGTAAAATATCCGAAAAGGAAGGATAAAGGAATCTGTAAAAACTGATAGATCTTAAAGTCTTTTCTGAGGATCAGGATCTGCATCATGATCAGAATACAGTTCCAGATGATCAGATAGTTGCCCAGTGTCAGCACCGGAAAACGGATACTGATGACATTGGCAACGGAAGAGATCGGTGACACGCCCAGTGCCCCCTGTCTTGTAAAAGCAACGCCAACCCCGGCAAAGAAGAGACCGATGATAAATAAGAGATAGCGTTTCAATAATTCCTGTTTACTCATTGTTATACTCCTCCAAGGTTTTCTTCTCTTTCTATTTCATTTAATAGAAAGGACATCTTTCTTTAATGCACTGGGCATTGATATCCGTAAAGATACACTTAGGCCGGCTATCGTCCAGTGTCACACCATAGTGGCTGTTCACGTACTCAATACCATGCTTAAAGGCGATCATGGCATCACGCTTACAGCAGCGAGGGCCGTTAATCTGACCCAGTTCTCCGATGGCAGAGGCCGTGAAGGCCATATGGTTGCCCCATGTGCCATCTGTGGACAGAGGACCTGTCCCATCGATAATGGAAAGGGCTGCACCGACGGATGTGATCGCGCCGCAGATGCCCCAGAGGCCGCACATGGCACCGGGCATACGAAGTCCTTCTTTCATCAGTGACGCAAGGGCACTGTCAAGATCCAGACTGCCGCCTGCATTGTGATAGGCTACCAGGAGGGCTGCGCCATCCAGCACATGATGTTCCGGACCGTGCATCCCAATATAATCTTTCTCAACCATTGTTCTGAAGATCTTCACCGGGTCCGTGCCTTTCTCAGAACGGATATCCCTGATGATCATCTCCCCTTTTTCCTGTAATGTCATAGATTTTCTCTCCTTGTGTCAAAAAACAAAGACGCCTTGTGGCGTCTTCGTCTTCTTTTCATCTCTCAAACTTAAGCCTTTTTAATTCTGTGAAGACCACTTGCAGGCTGGTCATAGACATAGCCTGCTTTTGAGATCAGGCTGGAAATGAAGCAGCCTAAAAGCTCATAGTAGACCATGACATCGCCAAAAGCCTCTTCCCAGATTTCCTTATGGGTATCGACAACAACGCTCCAGATGATCTCTGTGTCTGTCTGCTTGAAAACTTCTTTTGTCTTATCACAAGGCATACCATCCAGAATACGGTCATTCATGAATGCGTACATCTCTGCGATCGGGCAATGACCCTCAGGGGCCAGGGATGCACCCAGTTCAGTGATCATATCACAAACCTCATCAAATCCGATCGGAATCTGACGGATATAATTCATCACAACATAAGCGTAACGACGCTCAACGGTCTCTGTCATTGCTGCCAGCGATGCATGTGGATTCTCCTGATCCACCACATCGGCGAAATCTCCTGTCGGGATCACACCATACTCTTCATTTGCATTCTCCAGAAGACCTTCAATACCATACTCATCCGCCAGCCCTGCGATCTTGGCAACAACCTGATCAAGGCCCTGGATCTTGGCCAGCTGTAACCGTCTTCTGTCATTAGCACCATTGGAACTACATGCCATTTTTCAATTGCTCCTTTATCTGTAAATCTATTAATTTAATAATCCACCACTTCATCGATGATTTCAGCCGCTCTGAGACAACGCTCCATGATATGATAGGTCTCACTGTCGACATCATCGGGAATTTCATAAGGTTCTCCTGTCAGGAAACAACCGGCAAGGCGGTACATTTCTTTGTCTCGTCCTTCTGAGATCTCTTCCATAAACTTACCATTATCTTCCATCTCACGGGTATCCTGGCTCTTATCCAGTGTCAAGCTGTTCAGCATGTCCAGCATCACCATAAAGTGCTCTTCATCCCATGCGCTCAGATACATGGCTTTACATAAACCTGCATTAAAGAATGCATAGCCGCTATAGCAGCTCATTAATTCAGAAAAACGGGATAAATGGTCTGAACCCTCAAATAGGTCCTCACCCTCCAGCTCTCTGACACAGTTAAAATTGACATTCATCGTCCGAAAAACCTCCAATTACGTTCGAGTATATCAGAAAATGCCCTCTGATTAAAGAGCCGAATCCGTATAAAAAAAATACAATATTTGCCTTGTCCGCCTCTGTCTGCACCGTTTTAGACAGGGGTTCCCACCTCGATCAGGTTGCCGTCATAGTCAAAAAATCGGACAACAGTCTGGCCCCAGGAATGGGTCATCAGACGGTTCACATAATGCACTTCCGGATAGTAGGCTTCCAGTTTTGCCACAAAGCCTTCGATGTCTTTTTCCTCGAAATAGAGCTCACAGCTGTTGCTCTCAGGGAGGACATCCCTTCCCGTAAAGGTCTTCCAGATGCTCGCATCCTGGAGGACCAGGCCCTCTGTCAGGATCATGTTGCCATCCTGATCAAGGATCACCTGAAGGCCAAACAGGTCTCTGTAAAAATCTCTGGATCTTTCTATGTCGCTGACAACGATCAATATATTTTTAAGACGCATACACTACCTCCTGTCTTTTATCCACTATGCTGCCTTCTATTCTATCACGTTTTCCACCACTTGGGTGACCTTATTGACAAAGCGCTTTCCCTTGGTTACCATTAGACCAGTGACATTCAAGTCTTTGGACTTAAGAGGAGGACATCATGCATTTTGAGATTGCTGAAAGAAAAGACACAGGTGACATTCTGGAGTTTATCAGAGAACTCGCAGAGTATGAACATATGCTGGATGAGGTGGTGGCAGATCCTGCCACACTGGAGCACTGGCTCTTTGATGAGAAGAAGGCAGAGGTGATCTTTGCCGTGGTCGATGGCCGGAAAGCAGGCTTTGCCTTATTCTTCCACAACTTTTCCACTTTCCTTGGCCGCGCCGGCATCTATCTGGAAGACCTCTTTGTCAAACCGCAATACCGGGGCAAAGGCTACGGAAAAGCCCTGCTCACAGAGCTGGCCCGCATCGCCGTGGACCGTGGCTGCGGACGCCTTGAATGGTGGTGCCTGGACTGGAATCAGCCAAGCATCGATTTCTACCGTTCCATGGGGGCTGTCCCAATGGATGAGTGGACCACTTTCCGTATCGCCGGCGACACTCTTCTGGCACTTGGCAAACGTTAATAACCGCAAAATAGCATACCAGGTTCGCGTAGATTAAAAATAGCGTACCTAGACTAAAAATAGCGTACCAGGTTCGCGTAGATAAACTTCAAAGTTTCAGAAGTCTATGTACGCGAACCTGGTACGCTTAATTTAATTTCGCTTTATTTCGCTCATTTTTTATGATGAATCCATTCACCATTTAATAGCTTACATCATCACAAAACCTGCAATGAGGTAAGCGATCACGGATAATACCGCACCTGTCACCGCATATGGTGCCTGAGTGATCGCATGATCCAGGTTGTCGATCTCACATGTTGCAGAGGAGAGCACCGTCGCATCGGAATAGAAGCATGCGTGGCTGCCGAATACACCACCGGAAACAACAGCGGAAAGGACAAGCAGGATGTTGCCGTTCAGGGCGATCGCAAGAGGAACGACGATCGGAAGGGCAATGACCTCAATACCCCAGAAGGAGCTTGTAATGAAGGTCAGGGCTGCAAGGATCAGGAAAACAACAGCCGGAAGGACCGCACCATTGAGGAATGGCTCTACAAGAGAGATCACGTAGCCGGAAAGGTCCATCTCGCCGCAGGCTGTCTTAACCAGGAAGGATGCCAGCAGGATTGCCAGTACAGGCAGCATATCAGCAAAGCCCTGAATAAAGAGCTCACTGAAACGGCTAAAGCTCATCAGCTTTCTAGGTACAAAGAGGAAAAGACATGCAAACAGTGTGGAGATGATCGCGATCAGCATATCGCTTGTGACGATGGTCACACCGATCAGGATGCCCATCGGAAGCAGGAAATCGATCGCTTTTCCCGGAGGTACTTCCTTACGAGGTTTTTCCTCCAGCATGGATTTCACCGCATTTGTCTCCATGTTCTCTTCTACGCCGGCGATGGTGTAATCGCCCATCTCACCGACCATCTGAACGGCAGGCTTAACACCTGTCTGTCCGGATCTGACACGGGCATAGGCTTTTTTCATCGCACCCAGTTTAGGCATCACGCCTAATGCGAATAAGAAAGTCAGGCAAAGAGCAATGATCGGATAAAACATGAAAGGAACAACGTGCATGTAGGTGCTGACGCCGCTTGCATAGCCCAGGTCCGCAACTGCAGGCTCTTCCATGAAAATACCTGCATAGAAAACAGCCCATGTGGAAACAGGCAGAAGGGCACATACAGGTGCGCCTGTAGAGTCGATGACATAAGCCAGCGCCTCTCTTGGCACCTTACGCTTATCGCAGGCATCCTTCATACATGTACCGATCGTCATGATGTTGAGATAGTCATCAACGAAAATGATACAACCGAGAATGGTTGAAGTTAAAAGTACCATACGCTCGCTCTTACAGAAACGAAGCACCATTCTTGAGAAGCCTTCGGTTCCTCTTGCTTCTCTCAGAATGAAGATGAGCGCACCAAAGAGTCCGCAGATCAGCAGGATATATTCATTGTCTGCATTACTGATCTCATCCAGGACAAGCTCACACCAGGATGGTAAGAAGGATACGCCGTACATAATGATATAGGCGATCAGTGAGCCAAAGATCAGAGCCTCAAAGGACTTTTTTGTTTTGATTGCAAATGCCAGCATCGCAAATGGTGGCAAAAGACAGATCCATCCGTATTCCAATTCTTTTATCTCCTTCAGATGTCTTTATTTTTTGCTCGCTTTGCCGAGGCGATATTTAAAATCTTCATATCCGAATGATGTGATCAGTTCGATCGTGCCGTCTTTTCGCATACATCGGATGGATGGCAGTGGCATGCCATTAAAGGTATTGTTTTTACATGTACTGTAGATGGCCATATCGCCAAAAAGAAGCAGGTCGCCTCTCTCTGGGAGGGCATCAAAGGTATAGTCACCGACAACGTCACCGGCCAGACAGGTCGGTCCGCCGAGACGGACGGCATATGCTTTTTCACCTTCATCGCCGGCTTCATAGAGCGGCGGTCTGTAAGGCATCTCAATGACATCCGGTGTGTGACATGCAGCACTCATATCCAGGATCGCCAGTGAGGTCTCCCCGTTCTGAAGAGTATCCAGAACCGTCGTCAGAAGATATCCCGCATTCAGTGCACAGGCTTCGCCCGGTTCCAGGTAAACCTGAACCTGCCAGTCTGTCTGGGCTTTGCGGATACATCTTTCCAGTCTTTCAATATCGTAATCATCCCTTGTGATATGGTGGCCTCCGCCCATGTTGAGCCATTTCATCTTTGGAAGCACATCGCCAAAGCGGTCTCCCACTGCCTGAAGGGTCACCTCAAGGTCGTCAGAATCCTGCTCACACAGGGTATGGAAATGAAGTCCGTCCAGAAGATCTGTCCATTCATCCGTCATCACCGCATCCCACTGGGCACGTGTCGTGCCAAGACGGCTGCCCGGCGCACATGGATCGTAGATCTCATGGCCTTCCTGTGTGGAACACTCCGGATTGATGCGGAGTCCGATCTCCTTGCCGGCCGCTTTCGCCGCCTTACCAAAACGCATCAGCTGGTAAGGGGAATTGAAGACGATGTGGTCTGCATACTGAAGCAGCTCCGCAAACTCATCCTCTCTGTAAGCGCCGCAGAAGACATGGACTTCCTTACCCGGCATCTCCTCCGCACCCAGACGGGCTTCGTAGAGGCCGCTGGCCTCCGTACCTGCAAGGTAGGGTTCCAGTGCCGGATAAAGATCAAAGTTGGAGAAAGCTTTCTGAGCCAGAAGGATCTTGCAGCCGGTACGGTCTGCCACCCCTTTGAGGATCTCTCCGTTATGGATCAGCATGGCTTCATCCAGAATATAACAAGGTGTTGGAATCTCTTTAAATAAGTGCTCGGGACGCTGTCCCTTTAAACCTCTGAAAGGTGGTCTCTTCTCACCCATCTTAGTCTACCAGTGCAGGTGCATGGCTCTCGCTGCGTGGAAGACCATACTGATCCAGTGCATCCAGGAATGGATCAGGATCAAACTCTTCAACTGTGTGAACACCGATCGTATTCCACTTGCCTGTCAGAAGCATGAGGGCGCCGCACATGGCAGGAACACCTGTTGTGTAGCTGATCGCCTGGCTGCCAACCTCACGGTAGCACTCCTGATGATCGCATACGTTATAGATATAGTAAGTCTTTTCCTTACCATCCTTTCTTCCTGTGAAGATACAGCCGATATTGGTCTTACCGTGTGTACGTGGTCCAAGGCTTGCAGGATCCGGAAGCAGTGCTTTCAGGAACTGAATAGGCACGATCTCCTTGCCTTCGAAGTTGATTGGTGTTGTGGACAGCATGCCAACATTTTCAAGACACTTCATATGTATCAGGTAGCTCTGACCAAATGTCATGAAGAAACGGATTCTCTGAACCTCAGGAATGTTGAGGGCGATGGACTCGATCTCCTCATGGTGAAGGAGGTACATATCTTTCATACCTACCTGGTCAAAATCATACTCTCTCTTGATAGTCATTGGAGGGATCTCTACCCAGTGACCGTCTTCCCAGTAGCTGCCTGGTGCAGATACTTCACGAAGGTTGATCTCAGGGTTGAAGTTTGTAGCGAATGCATAACCATGATCACCGCCATTGCAGTCAAGGATATCGATCGTGTCGATCGTATCGAACTCATGCTTCTTTGCATAGGCACAGTAAGCCTGGGTGACACCTGGGTCAAAACCACAGCCAAGAAGGGCGATCAGGCCGGCATCTTCAAATTTCTTGCGGTATACCCACTGCCAGGAATAATCAAAGTAAGCGGAGAAACCTGCCTCTTTGCAGCGCTTCTCATAGATAGCTCTCCACTCAGGGTCATCTGTGTCTTCCGGCTCATAGTTGGCTGTATCCATGTAGTTGACACCACATGCAAGGCAGGCATCCATGATGGTCAGATCCTGGTAAGGAAGGGCAATGTTCATAACAAGATCAGGCTTGTAGCTCTTGATCAGCGCGATCACTTCTTCCACATGATCGGCATCTACGCGTGCTGTTGTGATCTTTGTGGCTGTCTTTGGTGCGATCTCCTGTGCCAGCTTGTCACAGTTTTCCTGATGACGGCTTGCGATACAGATCTCTGTAAAAACGTCGCTCACCTGACAGCATTTCTGGATAGCTACAGATGCAACACCACCACAACCGATAATTAATACTCTGCTCATAACAATTTCCTCTTTCTTTCCCCGTATTTTTATAAGATAGCTAATAATAATTCTCTCAGTACTTTACATGCCATTGCGGTTGATACACCGGTTGTATCCAGCATTGGCGCAAGCTCGTTGATATCCAGACCGACGATGTTGCACTTGGCCACAGTCAGGATCGCTTCCAGGAGCTGAAGGAAGCTGATACCGCCTGCTTCAGGTGTACCTGTACCCGGAAATGCGGATGGATCCAGGCAGTCAAGATCGATCGTGAAATAGACCGGTGTCTGATCTGCTGCCAGTTTCGCAACGGTCTCCTCCAGGCCATGAAGGCTCAGGGCATGCATGTCTGTGTGGGCTTTGGCAAACTCAAACTCTGTGCGGTCGCCGCTGCGGATACAGAACTGGTGGATTCTGCCATCACCCAGAATGTCATGGCATCTGCGGATGACGCAGGCATGACTCAGCTTGGCACCGAGGTAGTCATCTCTCAGATCTGCATGGGCATCAAAGTGGATGATATGAAGGTCCGGATACTTGTCTGCGACAGCTCTCACGGAACCTAAAGTGACCAGATGCTCACCGCCGATCAGAAGAGGCAGCTTGCCATCGTTTAAGATTTCTTCTGCACGTGCCTGAATATCTGCCAGGGCAGCTTCTGCACTGCCGAAACACAGCTCCAGGTCACCGGAATCAAAGACCGCATAGTCGGTCAGATCTTTGTCCTGATAAGGACTGTAGGTTTCAATACCAAAGCTCTCGTGACGGATAGCTGCAGAACCGAATCTGGCACCCGGACGGAAGCTGGTTGTGGAATCGAATGGCGCACCGAAAAGGACAATGGAAGCCTCCTCGTAAGGTGCATCACATCCGATGAATGTTTCAACATTAGGGTTCATGGTCTTCTCCTCATTTGTTAGCCTGACGCAACAGTTTTTTGTGGAATAAAAAAATCACAAGCGGTGACAGCTTGTGATTCAGTGATTGAAATAATAAATGGCTTGTCTTATTCCCTACACCCTGTCTGAGGGGTGCAAAAAAATAAAACCAAAATCAAAGCTTTCAGCATGATCCCACATCATTTTGTTTCACAATGGAAGTCAGAGTCTATATAGCAATACCACTTTTACTACTCTTATTGACTATTTCACAAGTCTGTACCACGCAGGCACATTTCGGTTGTTAAGTAACCAACTTATAAAACTTGAGCTTTTAACTCAATCAATAATGCGGATAATTCCGCGCTCGGCAGTGGACCCGGCTGTCCGTATGGCCTTGACTCATGATGAGTGGTCCCTCGTAGTTGCTTTCAATGCTCCGACAAATGCTTTGCTTTGAAAATCAAGTTGAGATTAACATATATAACGGTTGATGTCAATCATTTGACAGAGAAAGATGACAAGAAAGGCCTGATGTTTGCGACTGAAAACACCAGGCCTTTCTGTTTGAATCATTATTTCTCCGCCTTGCTCTTTGAAAAAACGATGGCGAAAATAGCGGCAAGGATCGCAATGGCAAAGGCCATCCAGAAAATCAGTGCCATTCGGCCTTCCTTTGCAAATGTATCATAGTAACCTTTCAGATAGATCACGATGATAACGGCAGGCAGGATGTAGGACATGTAGAACTCAAGTCCGGATGGGAACTGAAGTCCCTTACCGGTGTTGGCTTCCTTGAGGAAGTTCTGCCATCCCCAGCCGTTCTTACGTGTACAGAATAAGACATAGACCATGCTGCCCAGAGGCAGGATGTTGTAGGAGACAAGGAAATCCCAGAGGTCCATGATGGAGCTGCCTGCGCCCATCGGCTGAACACCGGAGAGGAGATTGAATCCCAGGATCGCCGGCATGGATAAAACCGGGATCAGGATGATATTTAAGAGAACAGCCTTGGAGCGAGGCCAGTCAAACTGATCCATGTAGAAGGCCAGAATGTTCTCGAAGACCGCAATCACTGTGGACAGTGCCGCAAAGGACATGAAGACGAAGAATGCGGTGCCCCAGATTCTTCCGCCGCCCATGTGGTTAAAGACGTTCGGCAGTGTGATGAACAGAAGGGATGGACCGGCATCCGGCTGAACGCCAAAGGCAAAGCAGGCCGGAAGAATAATGAAACCAGCCATGAGGGCTACGAATGTATCAAGAACAAGCACGTTCGTTGCTTCACCACCGATGGTGTTATCTTTCTTCAGATAGCTGCCGAAGATCTGCA
>JAZUHQ010000205.1:0-5910 GCA_045641805.1 Lachnospiraceae bacterium | reverse complement strand
TGATCCTGCCGAAACGGGTCTCAAAGTAATCAAATGTATAAAGGAGGCTGATGATCAGGTTCAGCACCAGAATGGCGGTGCTGACGAAATCATATCCTCGGCTGATCAGGTCCGTGGAGGCACCGATCTCCACAATCTCGTAAAGACGGCCTCTCTTTTGTGATATTTCTTTTGTCATATGGATGCTCCTCAAAAATGTGATTCGTATTCCTGTCTATTATACCGCAGTTTTGTGGACTGGAAAAGGCTTGCCTTTGGGAATGGAGGAGTATACAAGACGCAATTCTAAAGATTCGGTAAAATTAGGTAATTTAACTTTTAAAGTAGTCTATAGTGTGGTATGATGTGATTATTAAAACTACGTGTGGAGGTTTTCTTAATGGATAAATATAGAATTGTCGTAGAATCCGGCTGTGATCTGCCTCAGTGGATTGCAGACCAGTACCATATTTATGTTGCGCCAATGCATGTGTCCTTTGGCGATGTAACAAAAGATGATGTTTCCTTCCCGATCGAGGAGCTTTATGGCTACTATAAGAAAGAAGGTCAGCTGCCTAAGACAAGTGGCTGTACAGTGATCGATTTTAAAAATGCTTTTGATACCGTTCATACAGAGAGTCCGGAAAGTCACATTATTTTCCTGGCTTATTCCGCTGTGACAACCTGTGGTTTCCAGAGTGCCCATATCGCAGCTGAGGGCAGAGACTATGTGACTTGTATTGATACCAAGCATGTATCCGCCGGACAGACAATGGTCGTGCTTGCAGTCGCTCGTTTTATCGAGGCCAATCCTGACGCGACAATTGAAGAAATCACAGTCTTTGCGGAAGATATTCGTGACAAAGTGCACATGGGCTTCTTCCCTGGCGACCTGATCTACCTGAAGGCAGGCGGCAGAGTCAGCAATGCAGCCTACCTTGGTGCAAAGCTTCTCTCCCTGAATCCACTGATCGAGGTCAACAATGGTTATCTTGAGGCAACCAAGAAGTACCGTGGCTCCATGAAGAAAGTGGCAAAGAAGTTTGTACCGGACTATACAAGTCTTTATCGTATGGATAAAAATTGTATTTCTGTCGTTTTCTCTGCCGGTCTTGACGAGCAGATCAAACAGGATGCGATCAATGACCTGAAAGCACTGGGCTACAAGGAAGTGATCCTTGTCCAGACAGGTTCCGTTGTATCAACCCATGCCGGCCCTGGTGGATTCGGTATTATCGGATACGAAACAAACTAAACAGTATGACATAAATCTCAACCGGACCAGGTTCATGTATCGATGTCTTCAGAAATGAAGTATGGGTGCATGAATCTGGTCCAATGTGTTTCTATCACATAAGTTAGGGGCTGTCTCTTCCTTTATGGGGGTAAACTATGATACAATAGAAGCTGAGATTGATGACGGAGGTAGTGGCCTGTGAGCGAACCAATCGTGTTTTGTAAAGGCGGCGGCTGTACAGCTAAGCTGGGCGCCGGTGTGCTGGAGAGAGTTTTATCTAAGCTGCCCAAGGGAGAGGCTGACCCGGATCTTCTGGTCGGTTTTGACAGCCATGATGATGCGGCAGTCTATAAGGTATCGGACGATGTGGCAATCGTTCAGACTTTGGATTTCTTCCCGCCTATGGTGGAGGATCCATATACATTTGGAAAGATTGCGGCAACCAACGCGCTGAGTGATATCTATGCGATGGGCGGACAGGTCAGAACCGCGTTGAATATCGTATGTTTCCCGGAGAAGATGGATCTGAACATCCTGGGGGAGATCATGCGTGGCGGTTCCGAGAAGGTGATTGAAGCAGGTGGTACCTTGGTCGGTGGACATTCTATTGCGGATACCGATGTCAAGTATGGCCTTTCAGTCATGGGAACCATCCATCCTGATATGGTACTGGCGAACAATCACGGACAAGTCGGCGATTGGCTGATCCTGACGAAAAAGTTGGGTGTGGGTATCATCTGTACGGCGAATCGTGTGGGTGAAGCTTCAGAGGAAGCCATGAATGAGGCTGTGACGTCCATGACGACACTCAATAAAAGGGCTTCCGAGATCATGCAGAAGTATGAGGTGCACGCCTGTACCGATGTCACCGGATTCAGTTTTCTGGGACATCTCCATGAGATGCTGGATGGACAGCTCTCTTGTGAAGTCTATGCCAATCAGGTGCCGGTCATGGAGGAGGCAAAAGTACATGCGGATGCTTTCCTGCTGACAGCAGCCGGACAGAGAAACAGAAATCATTTTGGCCGGCATGTGACATTCGAGAACATATCGTTTGCCATGCAGGAGATCTTATTCGACCCACAGACATCAGGAGGACTTCTGATGGCGGTGTCCGGAAAAGATGTAGAGGCTCTGGAAGCTGAACTTCAAAAAGCCGGTCTGCCTGCGGCTGTGGTCGGACGTCTGAAGAAAAAACAAGAGAAAGAAATTATTGTATTTTGACATAAGGAGAAACGAATCATGATTAAAGTGGTAGATGCAAAAGGGGATGCATGTCCGATCCCTGTTGTAAAGACAAAAAATGCGATCAAGGAGCTTGGCGGTAAGGGTATTGTTGAGACCATGGTTGACAATGAGATCGCTGTCCAGAACCTGACTAAGATGGCTCAGCAGAGTGGTTATGGTGTTCGATCCGAAAAGATCGACAGCAATGAATTCCGCGTAGTGATCTCTGTAGATCATACGCCGGCAGAGGAGAGCACAGAAGCACCGGAAGTCTGCATTCCAAATCAGATCAAACCAAACAAGGTTGTTGTCATTTCATCCGACAAGATGGGTGAAGGCAATGATGAACTGGGTAAGTCCCTTCTGAAAGCATTTATCTATGCTTTATCCCAGCAGGACGAACTGCCACAGACAATCCTTTTCTATAATGGTGGTGCAAAGATGACATGTGAGGATTCCCCTGCAATCGAGGACCTGAAGACAATGGAGGCAGAAGGTGTGGAGATCCTGACTTGTGGTACCTGTCTCAATTTCTATGGCCTCAGCGATCGCCTGCAGGTGGGTGGTGTCACAAACATGTATGTGATCGTCGAGAAGATGGCAGGCGCATCTCTGATCATCAAACCATAAGTGGATCGTACCCTATATATATAGAAGAAAGACGATTACTTTTCGGTAAGGTAGTTCGAAGATGCGGGTAAAAAAGGAATATCAGGTGATCACTTTCCATACGACCACCCAAGCGATGGCGATGGAAAAGCGGTGCGGTGAGCATGGGATTCCGGGACGGCTGATCCCTGTGCCGACACAGATCACGGCAGGTTGTGGCCTGGCGTGGCGGATCACCGTAGAAGATTATGAACAAAATCAGGAAAAACTTCAGACACTCGATCTGAAGTTTGAGAGAATCGTGCAGATGCGGTTATAGATGGCAGCCGAGATCGTGATCCTATAGGGATCGATGGCCAGGCGCATCTTTTAACAGCAGGAGGCACTGAGTTTGAGAAAACAGGCAGAAGGATTTCTGCCTGTTTTTCTGATGAACGCTTCTTTCTGAATGATATAGAAGATATTTGTGCAAGCCGGCACGCTAATAAGGTGCAGTATTAAGAGAGAAAAATATTTTTCTTGTTCTAAAATAAGTACATTGCAAGAGACATGTGATGCGGATTTTTCGGAGTTTATATTATTGACATTAAAAAATATAGTTGCTATACTATACGAGTGTGCGCAATACGAAATGAATTGTGTATACAAGCGTCGGAAAACCCGGCGGGAACAAGTATATTATTAAAACCAGGAGGTGAAAATAATGCCAACATTTAACCAGTTAGTAAGAAAAGGTAGACAGACTGTAGAGAAGAAATCCACAGCTCCAGCTCTTCAGAAGAGCTACAACTCACTTCACAAGAAATCTTTAAATCTTTCTGCTCCACAGAAGAGAGGTGTTTGTACAGCTGTTAAAACTGCTACACCTAAGAAACCTAACTCAGCTCTTAGAAAGATCGCCAGAGTTCGTTTATCTAACGGTATCGAAGTAACATCCTATATCCCAGGTGAAGGTCATAACCTTCAGGACCATAGCGTACTTCTGTTCAGAGGTGGTCGTGTAAAGGACCTTCCAGGTACTCGTTACCATATCATCAGAGGTACACTTGATACAGCAGGTGTTGCTAAGAGAAGACAGGCCCGTTCCAAATACGGTGCTAAGAGACCAAAAGACGCTAAGAAATAAGAGTTATCACAAGTTTTTACTATTTGCGACGAATGTAGCATTATTTCACAGCAGCAAACAGGCTGCGTTTATATAGATGATAAGATACATTTGAGCGCGAACACATAGTTTGACTACGTGAGTACCTAAGATTGAATAATCTAGAAGGAGGGAAGTAACGTGCCAAGAAAAGGACATATCCAGAAGAGAGATGTATTAGCTGATCCAATCTACAACAGCAAGGTTGTAACAAAGCTCATCAACAACATCATGTTAGATGGTAAGAAGGGTGTAGCTGAGAAGATCGTTTACGGCGCATTTGAGAATATCGCTGCTAAGACAGGCAGAGATGCTGTTGAAGTTTTCGAAGAAGCTATGAATAACGTAATGCCAGTACTTGAGGTAAAGGCTAGTCGTATCGGTGGTGCAACATATCAGGTACCTATCGAAGTAAGACCAGAGAGAAGACAGGCTCTTGGTTTAAGATGGTTAACAATTTTCTCACGTAAGAGAGGCGAGAAGACTCAGGTTGAGAGACTTGCTAACGAGATCATGGATGCTGCAAACAACACAGGTGCAGCAGTTAAGAGAAAAGACGAGATGCACAGAATGGCAGAGGCCAACAAGGCATTTGCTCATTACAGATTCTAATCTGTATCGTGCTTGTGCTTAAAATAATTCTGTAAAGGAGGAATTATCGTTGGCTGGAAGAGAATATCCATTAGACAGAACCAGAAATATTGGTATTATGGCTCATATCGATGCTGGAAAGACTACACTCACAGAGCGTATTCTTTACTACACCGGTGTAAACTATAAGATTGGTGATACTCATGAAGGTACCGCAACAATGGACTGGATGGAGCAGGAGCAGGAAAGAGGTATTACAATTACCTCCGCTGCTACTACTTGCTTCTGGAAGGACCACCGTATCAATATTATCGACACTCCCGGACACGTTGACTTTACTGTAGAAGTTGAACGTTCACTCCGCGTACTTGACGGTTCTGTTACCGTACTTTGCGCAAAGGGCGGTGTTGAGCCTCAGTCTGAGACTGTTTGGCGTCAAGCTGATAAATATCATGTACCCCGTATGGTTTATGTAAATAAAATGGACATAATGGGTGCTGATTTCTATCGCGTAATCAAAATGATGAGGGAACGCTTAAAATGTAATGCTGTTCCCATTCAGTTACCTATTGGCAGTGAAAACTTATTTAAGGGCTTGGTTGACCTTATTGAGATGAAGGCCTACATCTATAACGATGATTTAGGTAAGGACATTTCCGTTACAGATATTCCCGACGATATGAAGGAAATCTGCGACCAGTACCGCAACGAGCTTTTAGAGCATGTTGCGGAACAGGACGATGCGCTTCTTGAAAAATATTTCAACGGCGAAGAACTCACCATTGAAGAAATTAAGAAGACAATTCGTAAAGCAACAATCGCAAACGAAATGGTACCCGTTTGCTGCGGTACAAGCTACCGTAACAAAGGCGTACAAAAACTTTTGGACGCAGTTGTTGAATATATGCCTTCTCCTTTGGACGTACCCGCAATTAAGGGCCACGTTCCGGGCACAGAAGAAGAAACCGAAAGAAAAGCAGGGGACAATGAGCCGTTCTCAGCTCTTGCCTTCAAAATTGCCACCGACCCGTTTGTTGGTAAAATCTGCTTCTTCCGTGTTTACTCCGGTAAGGTAGATGCCGGTACAACCGTATATAACGCTACCAAAGACAATTCCGAGCGT
>JAZUHQ010000204.1:0-2970 GCA_045641805.1 Lachnospiraceae bacterium | reverse complement strand
GACGACTATGAGCAAATCAACGAAGAGGCTTATTTCAGCACCTTGTTGGAATATGCAGAAGCTCCTTTTGCCGCTAGTATAGAACAACTGAAGAAGAGCCTCGCTAAAAAAAGTGATCAGGACGAGTTCCAGTCATCTTGTGATATTTATGCCACCAACAAGAAGTATCGCGATCTTTATGATCGTGCCAAAAGCGTTGTAGAATCATATAAATGTCTGAGTGCAAGTCTTCAGAATAAACAGGACGCCAAGGCGGAACTCTGTGATGAGAATAATCCCGATTCACCGTCTCTGAAGGCCCTCGTAAATAAAGCTCCTGCTTGCCTGTCGGTCAAGCTGAAGATGAAGCAGGAGAGTCTGAAGGAGAAAGAGAATGAACTGCAACAGCTTGACGAGAATAAAAAGAAGTATGCGGCTCTCGACGCAGAATGTCAGGCTCTTAAAAAGAACTGGAAAGAAGATCCTGCCGACCCTTCAGATATTGAAAAGCAGAAGAAGTATACCCTCTATTCAGAAAAACAGGCAGAACTGAACCTGCTGATTGAAAATCAGGGAAGCATCAGCGAAATGAATCAGAAGACCGATGACTGCCTCGTGGAGATTATGGCTCAGAAGAAGGAGATTACCGAGCTGAACACGATCATTGACACAATCAATAGCCCGAACTTTACCGATGACGAGAAATATAAGGTCCTCTCGCAGTCTCAGTATCTGCAGGAGGTAAAAGATCATGTCAATGAGCAGATCAAGAAACTTCAGGATGATATCGACGAAATCTCCAATGCCATTGAGCGTCTTAAAGAAGAACCAGAGGAATTAAAACAGCATAAAGATGAACCGGAATGGATGCTGTTTGTTGAATGGGCAGACTTTTTCGGTAGTGAGGCAGAGGCAAAACTCAACAATATCTGGACGAGTGTATATGATAATGGTAATGTCCGCTATCCTTTTAATATCCAAATGTCAATTGCAGGAATTAAAAAGATGGCCAAAGGAATAATGGAGGGAACCGTAGAGCTGAGCGATGACGCAAAAGCCGATGAGAAATCTCTGCAGCATACCTGTAAATCGATAATCAGCTATTGCGATGCAATTCTGTACTCTGAAAAGCCCAAAGACGATATAAAGACAGAGAAGTCGGTATATCACTTGGAGTATGGTAACGATGAATATCTTGAGACCTTTAAAAGAGATCAGACAGGAAGTTATATTAGCCAATTCGTCTCTGACTATTCTGCCCAGGATACACCATTTGATGCCGAAATAGCAAAGTTTACGCTCCATTGCTTAGGTGAATTCCTGTGTGATGCATCGCCATGGACTACATCTTTGGGTAGCATTGCTTATTTGGACGTCATTCAGCCTATGGCTGTCAATGCTATCTTTTTTTCATGGTTGCATGATCAGTATAATACAGCATATCTTGATGAATACGAGCACAATGGACAAAAAGTGAAGGATACCGAATATGGAGGATCTGATGAGATCTCACTTTTTGCCACCTACAATAAGACGACTAAGGTCTATAAGACCTCCTCTGCATTCAGTGCGCTTTTCTATAAAGAAATCTGGAATGCAGAGAAGAGGATTTCAGAGCAGAAAATCATTATCCACATTGACACCGCTGTCAACGAGGTTTCGCCTAAGTTGGGCCAGAAGATAAAATATGGTGACAAGACTTATATCATCATATCTATTACAGGCAAGCGCACTTCTGTGCACAACAATCTGATCAGCGAAGAAATTGTCGAAGCCATTCCGTTGTTAGAAATCCCACAGGAGTCTTCTTCCGAACCCCTCTCACTGATTATCCCACCAGTGAGCGGTTATCCTCGTTATGTCAAAGCAGAGCCACAGTTGGCAACCGTTGTCGATGACGATGATCCGTCGTTCTATGCCCGTGTTCGTGTCCGCTATAAGTGGCAACCCGGTGGCAAGGAGAAGAAGGTCGGCGATGAGCCTTCTCCTTGGATCCGCGTGAGTACGCCTTTCGCATCTCATGGCGGAGGTATGCTCTTTATCCCTAAGCCGGGTAATCAGGTCATGATCGACTATGAGAATGGTAATATTGAGCGCCCATTTGTCTCAAATGCTGTTTACGATGCCAATAACCGTCCTCCGATGCCACAGATCGGAAAGAAGCCGACAAGAATGATGATCAGTTCACCTAATGGTCACAGCATCAAGTTTACGGATACTACTGCGGTAAATACTTTGACGGGTTTAGTTTCAAGCTTTGATCCCGACATAAAGTCTAGTAGTAATCTTGCTAAATCGGTCTTCGACGCAGAGCCCGGCACTTGGGATGTCAATCCTGGAGGAGGTGTCACTATCAGTGATTCATACGGTTTCTATAGCATCAACTGTTCTGCTGATAAGAGAGCCATAAAAATTAGTTCTCCAATGGGTAACATCGGTCTTAGTGCTTTTACTGGCATTAAGATTTCTGCCCCCAATGGTGATATCAAAATAGAAGGCAAAAATGTGTCTATTTCAGCTAATAATGAGCTTAAGATTGTATCTGGTGCTAATATAAAGCAACAAATAGAGTATGCTAAGCTCAAGACAACAACAGCTAGTCTCGTTAATGGCGTAGTTGAAGCTGTTACAGGTCTCCTTCCGCAGGTGATAGATCTTAGTCTGATCCGTCATGTCATAGAGCGTGCGGTCCCACCTGTCAGTGGTGTCATGGTCATTAAGTCTTATCGTTTCCTGCTCATTGATGCCGGTGATACAGATGTGGCTGTTGAATCTATTCAGTCGAATAACTCAAGAAGACGCAGGATCATTAAATCTTCTAATTTTAAGGGCTGGAAAAAACTTAATGCAGAAAATGAACAAGACTCCTCGTTGAGTTATTGGAATTTGTTCTCGATGATGAAAGATAATATGAGAACTCCTTTTGCAAATAGGGTCATGAGTACTCTCCCTGAAAGCGATAATCGCCATGTCGATACTGACAGGGATGCC
>JAZUHQ010000203.1:0-2635 GCA_045641805.1 Lachnospiraceae bacterium | reverse complement strand
CACAGCCGCTATATCCTGGATGAGGAGGATTACATCCTGGAAGTGGATGACATGTTTGAGTACGTGACCGGCTATTCTGCTCAGGACGTGGCCGACCGCAAGATGCGACAGAGAGACCTTCTGCCGGAAGAAGACCGGCCGGGTTATGAGATCATGTGTGCGGAACAGCTGTCCAAAAGCAACATGGCTTACATTGAACACCGAATTCATAAAAAAGATGGATCCGATATCTATGTCTTCTGCTTTGGTAAACGTTACTATGATTCCGCAGTCAGAAAACAGCGTTCGGAGATCATTATCTTTGACAGTACCGACAGCCATACAGTCCGTATGATCACCAAACAGGAAGGTGAGAAGTCCCAGATGCGGCTCAAACAGTGGGAGAACATTTACCGAAGAGATGCCCTGACAGGCCTCTTAAACCACATCGCCTTTGAGAACGATGTGGAGCAGCTGATCCTGAGCGGGCGCGGCTGTATCATGATGCTCATGCTGGATGTGGACCACTTCAAAAACTACAATGACACCTATGGCCATCAGGCCGGTGATGAGTTCCTGATCGCATTTGCACGGGCACTGGAAAGCATGCTGAGAAAGGGTGACCTGGCATGCCGTATGGGCGGCGATGAATTCGCGGCCGTTTTAGGTTTTGACGGAGAGGTCCGGATGGAAGAGATGAAAGCCTTTGCCAGGGTCGTTTTCGAGAAGATTCATATGGAGATCCGCAAGCTGAATGCCGGATGCAGTTTTTCCATGGGTGTTTCCATCAAACCGGGTCAGACGGCTTCCTTCAACGAGCTGTATCACCTGTCAGACAATGCTTTATATCAGTCCAAGAAAAATGGCAGATCCCTGATCACCTTTTTCGACGAAGAGTAGGAAGAACAGAGCAGAAAAACTGCTCTGTTCTTTTTTAGCTTCACGTGCAGTGCGGAAGAAAATCTGTGGTATACTGTTACTATGTATGGTGAAAGGAGCAGAAAACATGCTGATTCGAGAGTTTAATAAACAGGAAGCACCGAAAGGAAAGGTACTGTGTATCCCGGGCGTCTTCATGAATGCGGAATGTTTTGAGGAGATTGCCGGAAAAATGCCGGAGTATCACTTCGTGGCCGTGACACTGGATGGCTTCCACAAAGGCTGCGATACTTATGAGAGCCTGGATCAGCAGTGTGACAAGCTGATCGGTATGCTGGAAGACATGGGAGAGACTGTTTTTGACGTGGCCTTTGGTACATCACTGGGCACGGTCTATGCCTGCCATCTGGCAGCTACAAGACCCCAGCTGACGCTTAAAAAACTGTGGCTGGACGGCGGCGTGGTCCTCTACGATTCCGGTATTCATCGATTTGAGCGATGGGTAACCTATCATCTTTTTGATTACATGTGCACGCAGAGCCGAAAACAGAAAAGAAAAGGCTATATGGGCCTTTTATATGCCCCTGAATGGGATGCCAGAACACTGGAAGCCAGACAGTCTCTGACACAGGAATCCCTCAACAACCTGTGTGACACCCTGGTCAACTACGTGATCGAGCCGGGAATTGAGGCGCCGATCTTCCTGACATATGGCAGTAAAGAGCAGAATATTAAGAAAAACCTGGAGGCTGTGCACCGTCATTATCCGAATGCGATCCACAGCATTGAGAAGGGTTATCCGCATATGAGCTATATGATGTCCAAACCGGATGAATATGCCGAAAGACTTAAACGCTATATCGGATAAAGTGTGTTATAATAGATGCATATTTTTGACAGTCAGATGAGTGATGGATGGGAGGAACGGAAATGAACCGTCAGTCTTCATTTAAGGAAAGAGTGGATGCATGCCTGGACCATATCGGAAGAGATGTTCTGGCTTATAACAAAGATGAATTCTGGATGATCGAGAGAGATTACGTCTATCTGAAATACTATGCCTATCAGCATGAGCTGCTGAATATGGCGATCGCCCTGCCTCTGGCAAGAGCGATCCACAATGGTGTGCACAGAAAAGCCAAGCTCCAGAAAGATGGCGTGGACTACCGTCTGCCTTATGTGATCCACTGCCTCAAAGTCTGCCGTATGCTGGTGGATATGGAGCTGCCTTTATCGCCTGAAGATGAAGATATCCTGATGGCATCAGCCCTCTGCCACGACATGATCGAGGATAATCCATTCGAGGATGGCGGCCATGAACTGCATACCCGCTATTGCCTCGATAAGAGAGTCTACGACACGGTCCTTCTCGTTTCCAAACGCAAGGATTTTACGGAAGAGGATCACCTTCGTTATTTTGATCAGATCATGAGACATCCGCTGGCCCTCCTTGTCAAGCTGTCAGATAGAGGCAACAACGTGGAAGACCTCTATAACATGAAATTTCATAAAGTCCACGAATATGTGGATGAGACTAGAACCTATTTCCTTCCGATGTGCCGCTTTGCCAAAGAACACTATCCGGAACTGGTCTATGCGGTTGATGTCTTCAGAGACAAAATGGAAACATTGACACTGATCTCAGAGATGTTGGTCGATAAATATGCTCAGCGTGAAAAAGAATACCTTGAACGTCTGGAAGATCTGAGAAAAGAGAATGAGATGCTGCGAGCACGCATGAAAACAACTCAGTGGCTGTAAGGAGGCGCAGGATGTC
>JAZUHQ010000202.1:0-2122 GCA_045641805.1 Lachnospiraceae bacterium | reverse complement strand
TTATTCCTGCACGTCTTTACGGTGTGAAGGAAGATACAGGTGCCCATATCGAGATCCTGCTTCTTAAGCGCAGAGAGAATGATGTTTGGGAGAGCCTTGTTAAACCTGGCAGAAAGTGCAGACAGGGTACACGTATCGTGTTTGGTGATGGCTTACTGAAAGCAGAAGTACAGGATGTGATCGAGGACGGCAATCGTCTGATCCATTTCGAGTATGAAGGTATCTGGGAGGAGATCCTGGACCAGCTCGGTGAAATGCCTCTGCCTCCTTATATCACTCACAAGCTTCAGGATAAAAACCGTTATCAGACGGTCTACGCAAAGAATGAAGGCAGTGCAGCGGCACCAACCGCCGGCCTTCACTTTACACCGGAACTTCTGGAAGCGATCGAGGCAAAAGGGGTTCGTATTGCCAGAGTGACCCTTCATGTAGGTCTTGGTACCTTCAGACCGGTCAAAGTGGATGATGTGACCAATCACCATATGCATTCTGAGTACTATCAGGTATCTCAGGAAGCAGCCGATATCATCAACGAGACAAAGAAACGTGGGGGCAGAGTCATCTCTGTCGGTACAACCAGTACGAGAACACTTGAGTCTGTAGCGGCTGAAGACGGCACCATGCGTGCGGCCAGCGGTAATACAGAGATCTTTATCTATCCGGGTTATCGTTTCAAGTGTATCGATGCACTGATCACAAATTTCCATCTTCCGGAATCAACACTGGTCATGCTCGTATCTGCACTGGCCGGTAAGGAACACATCATGAACGCCTATGAGACCGCTGTGGCTGAGCGTTACCGCTTCTTCTCATTCGGCGATGCAATGTTTATCAGATAATAGGTGACAGCATGAGAGAATTATACGGCATCAATATTACAGCGAGAGAAGACAATATATTATATGATGGCAAGGGATTTGAGGATGCACTTGTTTCTTCTGAGATCATCGGGCAGATGCAAAAGGAAGAAGAACGCATTGAAAAGGCCCTGATGCCTTATACACTTTCCGGCAGCCTTAAGATGATCAGGGGCATCGCACAGCTGGCTGTGCTGGTTTCCCTTTTCGCGATTATCGGTGTGGCATTCACAAGTCCGGACGGTCAGGTGCTTGAGGGACTCCTTTCCGTGATCCATGCCTTTCCGGCACTGATCGCAGGTGCACTTGCCTGGTTTGTGATCTCAAGAAGAGAGAAAGTGGAGAACATCAAACAGCAGCAGGACGGAGGACTTAATGAGGCGCAGGAAGCACTGAATGCCCTCAGACAGGAGGCCCAGTGTCAGCTCAAGGTGCCTGCTGAAGCCGAGCAGATCGATCTTTTTAAATATTACTACAAGTCTAAAGATGGCGAGAAATACCTGACAGAAAAAGGCAGGATCAACTTTATGACCATGCCATGTGCCCTTTACAGGGAAGGGGACTGCCTCTATATTGCTTCTTTTGAAGAGCGCTATGCAATTCCATTAGAGGCCATCACTAATGTCCGCAAGATCAACAAGATGGTGACCATGAACCGCTGGACAAAGGCAGAGGCCTTTAACAGCAGTGATTACAGAAAATATAAGATCCGTCATGATGCAGCAGATCGTTACTGGCTGGAGAGCTATGGTGTTATGGATTTCACACTGAAAGGCAAACAGTTCAGCATGCGTTTTCCATCCTATGAACTGGAAAATATCGAAAGACTGGCAAAATATTGACAAAAGAATAGACGTCTTTTATAATTCTACATGTATGTGCGCTCAGACTATGTCCGGGCGTGCCATCATGTGACAGATGATTATTATGGAATAAAAGGAAAAGGTGAATACAATGAGCTTAATGAAAGAATGGGATCAGCTGGCTGAACAGTACAATGCCAACCAGCAGGTAGCACAGAAATTCTGGACAGATTATTATATGAAGGAGAAAGCTGTTTATGAGCAGGTCCTGACAGCACCTGTAGAAGTACATACAGGTACAGTTGCTGAGCTTGCTGAGAAATTCGGTATGGATGTTGTTTATTTTGGCGCTTTCCTTGATGGTATCAACGAGTCTATCAAAGAGCCAAACCCTGTAACTGAGATCGAGGCTGATTCTACAGTTACACTGGATATCGATCTTGAGAAGTTATACTACAACAT
>JAZUHQ010000201.1:0-11941 GCA_045641805.1 Lachnospiraceae bacterium | reverse complement strand
CTCAAGAACGGAACGGTCCATGAATGCACCTGGGTCACCTTCATCGGCGTTACAGCAGACATACTTCTGTACGTTGCCTCTGTTGCCGGAAGCAAATTTCCACTTCATACCTGTTGGGAAACCTGCACCACCACGGCCACGGATACCGGAAGCAAGCACTGTATCGATAACCTGGTCAGGTGTCATCTCTGTCAGAACGCGGCCGAGTGCCTCGTAACCACCTGTACCAATGTACTCATCGATGTTTTCAGGATTGATCACACCACAGTTTCTGAGTGCGATACGATGCTGCAGTCTATAGAAATCGGTATCTCTTAATGGTGTCTCCTTACCTGTATCCTCAACATAGAGAAGACGCTTGACAGGGCGACCCTTCAGAAGGTGCTCTCTGACGATCTCTTCTACATCATCCGGTGTAACCATCGCGTAGGATACAGCTTCAGGATAGACAACAACGATCGGACCCTGAGCACAAAGGCCGTGACAACCTGTCTTGATGATGGAAACTTCATCTGTCAGACCGTTGTTCTCAAGTTCCTTATAAAAATTAGCAATAATTTTTTCACTACCGGAGGATGTACAACCGGTACCACCACAAACTAACACATGTGTACGATACATTCTGTGAAACCTCCTATTCTGCGCTTAATGTGTAATCTGCAACAACATTGCCACCGATGATATGCTCTTCGATCACCTTGGCAGCTTTGTCTGCTGTCATCTTGATGTATGTCACTTTTTCTTTGCCAGGTACATAAACTTCAACAACAGGCTCATACTGGCAAAGGCCAACACAACCTGACTGCGTCACTGTAACTTTCTCAAGACCTTTCTCCTGAACCAGTTCGAAAAGCTTGTTCGCTACAGGTCTGGCGCCACTTGCAATACCGCATGTGCCTAAAGCAACCACGATGCGTGTATTTGCGGAATCGTCGCCTCTCATCTGAACTGTACTCTGCATTCTCTCACGAATGACCTTTAATTCGGCGAGTGATTTCATTTTTGTTCCTCCTGTCTATACGGTGACACCGCCGTCAACCTCAGCGCTGTTTTCTTTAAGGAATGCCTTAAGGAAATTAGCCACTTCCGGTCTGTCCGTCGGGACACCCTCTAATGTTTCCTTCAATTCTCTTGTATCCAGTGTAAAACACTTATCATCAAACTGATAAGTATAGACAAAATCTGCCTGCGGATTCAATGTGACCAATGTATAAACCGTCCCATTCATATCTCCCAGGGGCATTCTGTCGATATGTGATAAGCCAAAAACTGCCTTCACCTTTGTACCCACACCCGGTGATGACACGATCTCAAATTCTCCACCCGCTGCCAGAGCTGCCATCTTGAAAAAAGGAATGCCGAGTCCTGTTTTTCGCGTTGACTTTGTCGTAAAGAATGGATCTTCAACCTGATTCAACTGTTCATTTGTCATGCCATAGCCATCGTCTGTAACAATGACCGTCAGCTTATCCGCTTTCCGATCGATCATGACATGGATCGTGATCAACGACGCTTCCGCCCGGAGTGAATTAACGGCGATGTCCAGCACATTCAATGAAATTTCAGGCAACATGATTTTGTACCCTGATCAGTTTATTCGTATTTAGCTAATACACTTGGAACATCATCAACAGTCAGTCTTCCGTACACTTCACCATTGATCGTCAGTACCGGTGCAAGACCACATGCACCGATGCAGCGGCATGCATCCAGAGAGAATTTACCATCAGGTGTGCACTCACCACCTGCAATATTCAGCTGTTCCATCAGCTTGTTGTAGATATCGCCGGAACCTTTAACATAGCAGGCTGTACCAAGACAAACAGAAATCTCGTACTTGCCCTTTGGGAAAAGATTGAACCAGGAGTAGAATGTTGCTACGCCGTAGATCTTTTCAAGAGGTACGCCAAGTTCATCAGAGATGATTGTCTGTACTTCCCTTGGAAGATAACCGTAAATATCCTGTGCTTTCTGCATGATTGGCATAAGACAGCCTTTTTCGCCTTTGAGCTCAGCAATTACTGCTAATAACTGCTCCTTCTGCTCAGGTGTACCGCTAAAAGGTACAGATTTAGTATTTGAAGCCACAAGAATACCTCCTTTTATTATAGTATTGTGCGTTCAACAAGAGCCTTATAGGCCTTTTGTAAGCTCATTATACTGACATAATTTTAACGAATCAACTCATGTTCTCCAATTAAAACAGTACTAAATTTGATACATTTGTTAATGAAAATGATTCTCACTTGGCCATATTTTCCAGTTGTAACTTTGAAGTAACCGAAATCATACCCTAAAATAATGTATTTTTTAGGGTACAATCTCCATATTGTGCACAAATCACTGAAAATGTCGTGTATACAGTATTAGTTAAAAATTTATCGCATTTGGAACTACCAATTTGACTAATGAATGCCACATTTCCCCTGACAGGGCTGTAAAAACATGGTATGATGGGCGTAAGCTATTTCAAACCGGAAAGGAGCCAGGCATCATGACCTTACAGGCACTCATCGACACCGATCTTTTTCAGATCATCCATACAGGAGACCAAAGAAACCGACCGATCACCACCCCTTACTGCTGTGACCGCTTAAGTCTGGCCATGAACCGGGCACCGGAAGGCTGCGTCTTTGTCACTGTCGTCGCCAACATCAACACGCTGGCTGTCGCCTCCATGCGCCGGGTGGCCTGCATTCTCTTTTCAGAAGGCCAGATGCCGGATAGGGAAACACTGGAAAAAGCAAAAAAAGAAGGCATCACTATCCTTGGGACAGATCTGCCTTCCTTTGACGCATCGCTCCTCATCTATGAGCGGCTCCATTTATGAAATTTCAAAAACTTCCAGATCATCCGGAACAGAAAGATGACCCTGGTAATATAAACGTCCTTCCGCAGTATAGAGACTCTTGCGCTTCTGAATACTCTTATCCTCTGTATGATAGAGGATGAGGTTTGGAATCTCCAGCTGCTGTGCCAGCTCACAGGCTTCTTTTACTGTGCTGTGATGCTTTTCATAAGGCTCGAAGATATCTCTCTGAGAATACAGACAGAAGGCTTCGTGCATCAGATAATCTGCCCCTTTTGCCATCTCGAAGTAAGCGGCATTGAGCGGTTCATCACCGGCACACACCAGTCTCTGACCATTCTTGAAGGTCATGGTAAAGCCATACTGTTTGGCCTTTGTGGACAGGATATCAAAAAATGTCAGATCGTAATCCAGGATGTGGCGTCTGTCACCATCATAGAGCGGCACAAAAAAGATGCGATGGTCAAAGAGCCATGTAAACTTCTTTGGCAGTGTCAGATTGGCAATCGTACGGACAGTCTCCACCAGATCACTGTGACAGTAGATCTTGAGGTCTCCCTCATACTTATCCTTGCGGATCGCTGCAGCGACCATTCGGATCATCCAGATCATACCAAGCAGATGGTCCGTATGCTCATGGGTCAGAAAGATATGGTGGATCTTACTCATCGGAATGCCCGCCTTCTCGAGCTGAAGGAGAATGCCATTACCACCGCCGGCATCGACAAGCAGATACTCATCTTCATCCTGAATTGCAAAACATGTATTATAACACTTTAAAGCCTGGGCATTACCTGTACCCAGAATGATCAGTTTTTCCATCTCAAACCTCCGTTAATGACCGGTTTGGCCCCCATGCTGCAAGGCCTATCCATCCCGAAATGATAAGGTATGCAAACCTTTTCCAGTCAACAAATCTTTCATTTAGCATTATACCATAGCCCTATTCATGCGTAAACGAAAACAAGGACCTTGATCCCACCCATTGACAAATCCCATCTCTCCCCGCTATCATGATACAAAGCTTCAAAGTGACCCGACAACCTATTATTATAGAAAGAAGAGTATCGACCGATGGCATCCAAACGTTTTCAGAAAGTCTATATAGAGATTACCAACCGCTGCAACCTCCACTGCAGTTTCTGCCCCGAGACCATGCGCGCGTCCAGGCGGATGACGCCAACCGAGTTTGAACAGATCCTTTCGGAAGTAAAGCCCTATACGGACTATATCTGTCTGCATGTCAAAGGAGAACCACTCAGCCATCCTGAGCTTGGGGACCTTCTGAAACTGGCTCATACCTATGGCCTTCAGGTCAATCTGACAACCAACGGCACCCTGCTTGCAAGGCAGACGGATCTCCTCACAGGCCCTTATGCACCAAGACAGGTCTCCCTGTCCCTTCACAGCTTCGATGCCAACGATCTGCCGGATCAGGCAGACCCTCAGGCCGCTTTTGAAAACTACCTCGAGAACTGCATCTCTTTCGCCAAAAACTTTACGGAAAAGACAAAGGGTTATCTCAGCTTCCGTCTCTGGAACCTGGCGGACGATGCCTCCCGGGACCAGTATGAAAAGAATGCTTTCATTCTCCGCAGGCTGGAAGAAGCTTATGGGATCAAAGACCATGTGGAAAGCCGCACCGGCAAGTATACGGGCAATGCCATTGCCGACCGTACCTACCTGAACTTTGACCATCTCTTCGGCTGGCCGGATCCAAAGGCACCATGGGCAGGGGATAAAGGCACCTGCTATGGTCTTCGCAAGCAGCTGGCCATCCTGGCCGACGGCACTGTGGTCCCTTGCTGTCTGGACGGTGAGGGCAGACTCCCACTTGGCAATATTCTCATTGAGCCGCTTTCCGACATCCTCTCCAAAGAAAAAAGCCTCCGAATGGTCGAAGGCTTTCAAAATCATCAGATCACCGAAGATCTGTGCCGTCACTGTGGCTACAGAACCCGATTTTAAGCATTTTTCTATAAATTGATCAGAACAGTGGTGCAATACTCTTTAGCATCCACTGCATGAGGCGCTCCCAGAGGGGGCGCTTTTTGCATTCCTCCAGTGTGATCTCATCACACTGCCAGAGGGTATCCTCGATATCCTTTCGGATAGCGGTCACGGCAGACCCGTCCGTCATGAGGACGCCATTTTCATAATGAAGGAAGAAACTTCGGTAGTCCGTATTGATAGTGCCACAGACGGCACACTCATCATCACAGACAATGGTCTTAGAGTGAATGAAGCCCGGGATATACTCATAGACATGAACTCCATTCTCCAAAAGCATACCATAGTTGGCCACCGATACCATATGGACATACCACTTATCATAGATATGGGGCACAAGGATCCGCACATCCACACCGCTTCTGGCACTGCGGCAGAGATCTTCCGCCATACGCTTATCGAGGACAAGGTATGGGGTGGTAATGTAGACATAGTCTCTGGCTTTATTGATCAAATGGGTATAGACCTCCAGTGCAGGATTGTCCGGATTGTTCGCCGGTCCATCGGCAAAAGGCTGAACATAACCGTCTGCAGGCATGGAAACTTCCGGAAGATAAGCTGAATAATCGATATCCGTCTCATAACTGATCGTGATCTCCCACATGGTCAGGAAGATGGAGGTCAGTCCCCACACACCTTCTCCTTCCAGTCGGACACCTGTATCTTTCCAGCGACCATGCTTCTCATACAGGTTGGCATATTCATCGGCCAAATTGATGCCGCCCGTATAGCCTACGTTGCCATCGATGATCGTGATCTTCTGGTGATTGCGGTAATTGAAAGAAAGCCGGCTCACGTTTTGGGTCACCGGTGCAAATACAGACACGCGGATACCGGCCCTGCGCAGCTCATTTCTGAACTTTTTATCATTGATCGGCATGCAGCCGAAATCATCGATCAGGAGACGGATGTCCACACCTTCTGCCGCCTTCTCGATCAGCACGTCCTTGATCCTGGTCCAGATCTGACCCTCACTGATAATGAAATATTCCATGAAGATACACTTGGTCGCCTTTTTCATATCTGCGATCAGTGCCTCCAGCATCTGCTCGCCCATCGGGAAATAGGTCACAGAAGTGTTGGTATAGACAGGAAAACCATCGCTGCTCAGGAATCGGGATACCTGAACCTTGTTGGGATGTTCCTCCTTTAAGCGGGCCAGGAGGTCTCCATCCTCCTTCTCATAGGCGTCCAAACGCTTTTCAGATCGGCGGATACTCTGATTGACCTTACTGTTGGCATTTCTTCTTCCCCACGCCCAGTAAAGGAAGAGGCCAAGGGCCGGGAAGACCAGCACAATGATCACCCATACCTGCCTGTAAAGTTCCTGTTCATTGACAAGCGTGATCACGGTCACAAGACTGAGAATCTCGACAAAGACAAAAATCCCTGTTGCAAAACGCTGAAGATAGAGACCAATCACAAGGTAAAAGACGATCTGCAGAACAAGCGCCACCAGAACCGTCAGGCCACGGGTGATCAGCTGTATTTTATTTTTAAATGTATGCATACAATTCCTCCATATATTTATCGTAGCAGTTAAACAGCAGTCAGGTCAACGCAGTAATAATGAAGAAAACTTAAAGTTTTATAAACATCGCCTTCATTTGTATATATTTATACACTAAATTCTCAAAACAATGTATATATTGTAGTTTTATACAGTCTCAGGCCCTGTCACGCCTTACTTTTTTGAATGGGTATTATTTCCAATTTTAAGTTTTCATTTTTGTGTCCGTCATAAAAGTCGGTTTTAAATGGTTAAAAAACGTTTTTAGAATCATTTTATGAATTTTTCCATTTGATTAATTTCAATTTTAAAGCATCCTCTTTTTGCAATTGTTTTTGCATAAAACCACCAAAACTACTTGCAAAGCAGAAAAAGAAGTGCTAAAGTAGGGTGTATTATGAGGGTACTTCTTTTGAAAGGCCCTGCTGCCGATTCATACAGATTCCCCTCTCCTAAAGAGAGCGGATCTGCCGACTATATAGAAACAAAGAGGACACAACATTATGATGAGAGACGTTACAGAATTCAACAAGCGCCTGGACGTACTTGCTGAGTACTCACTGATTTCCGGTAAGTTTGACCAGAATCTTTACAACGAATACGATGTCAAAAGAGGTCTTCGTGATTCCAATGGTAAAGGTATCCTGACTGGTCTGACAGAAATTTCCGACGTCGTTGCTTTCAAATCACGCAACGGTCGTAAGATTCCAATCGATGGTGAACTTTATTTCCAGGGCTACAATGTCAACGACCTGATCGAAGGTCGCGGCGACAAATTTTTTGGTTTCGAAGAGGTCACTTACCTGCTTCTTTTCGGTGCACTTCCAAACGAAGATCAGCTCAAAGAGTTCCTGGATATCCTGGGCAACTACAGAGAACTGCCTGACAACTTTGTCCGTGACATTATCATGAACGCGCCAAATGCCAACATGATGAATGTACTCCAGAAGAGCGTGCTGACACTCTACTCCTACGATTCAGATCCTGAGAACATTTCCGTTTACAATGTTCTGCGTCAGTCCCTTCAGCTGATCGCCCGTTTCCCACTGATCGCGGTATACGGTTATCACGCTTACCGCCATTACATCCTGGACAAGAGCCTTGTGATCCGCCGTCCAAAGCCTGAGCTTTCCACAGCAGAGAACATTCTCCGCCTCCTTCGTCCGGATGGTCAGTATACAGACCTCGAAGTAAAAGTACTGGATGTTGCCCTGATCCTCCATGCAGAGCATGGTGGTGGTAACAACTCCACTTTCACAACACACGTCGTTACCTCTACAGGTACAGATACTTACTCCGCGATCGCCTCCTCCTTAGGTTCCCTCAAGGGTCCTAAACATGGTGGTGCCAACATGAAGGTTGAGCAAATGTTCGCTGATCTGAAAGCCAATGTCGAGAACTGGGAAGATGAGGATGCCATCCGCGACTACCTGATGAAGCTGCTCAACAAGGAAGCCTTCGACAAGAAAGGCCTGATCTATGGTATCGGCCATGCGGTTTACACTGAGTCTGATCCACGATGTGTGATTCTGAAGCGCTTCGCGAAACAGCTGTCCGAAGAAAAGGGTCTGACTAAAGAATTCCACCTCTACGAAACGGTAGAACGCATCGGTATTGAACTGACCAAGCAGGAACGCCGTCTCTTCAAACCACTCTGTGCCAACGTGGACTTCTACTCCGGTTTTGTATATACAATGCTGGGGCTCCCAATGGAGCTCTTCACACCACTCTTTGCGATCTCCCGTATTTCCGGTTGGTCTGCCCACCGTATCGAAGAGCTTGCCAACGAAGGTAAGATCATCCGTCCTGCTTACAAGTATGTCGGTCACCACAGACCATACCTTCCAATGGACGATCGATCCCTGGTTCCACAGCAGAACGAAAAATCCATTTAATACAAAAAACACCAATGGCGGTACATTGTACCGCCATTTTATATTTCCCCATCAGGTATCTGAAAGCCTTCGATCAGCTTCAGTTTCTGAGCACGGGTCATCTGTTTTATTTTCACTTCACGGCTCATCGCCTGAGCCTTTTCTTCATAAGTCTCATAATAGACCAGTTCCACCGGACGCCTTGTCCTCGTATACTTGGCCCCTTTTCCACTGTTATGGGCTTCCAGTCTTTGATAAACATCAACGGTCCACCCTGTATAGAGTGAACCGTCTGCACATTTCAAAATATACGTATAATTCATATCTGCTCCTGCTATGCTGTCTTTCGCATCTTCTGTCCGCTTGTCTCAGAGATGGAACCGGAAGTCCCTTCCACTTTCACTCTTCTGCCCGGGATCTGTCTGGAAATATTCAGGAGAATACCCATCTCACACAGGAGAAGGAGTAAGGCCGTACCACCATAACTGATATAAGGCAGTGAAACACCGGTATTCGGTAAAAGACCGGTGGCAACGCCGATATTAAAGATGACCTGAAGGGCCACATGGGCACCAATACCAAGTGCCATGAAATTGCCAAGCTTATCTTTGGCATGTCTGGCCACGGTCAGGATACGCCAAATCTGATAGACAAAGAGGAAGATGATCATGCAACAGCCCACAAAGCCCAGTTCCTCTGCGATAACCGCAAAGATAAAGTCATTGGACTGTTCAGGAATATAGTACTTCATGGTACCACTGCCAAGGCCTCTTCCCAGGAGACCGCCAAAACCGATGGCATAGAGGGAATATCGGGTCTGTCTGGAAGATTCCAGGAACTGTTCAGGATAGATCCATGCGAGAATTCGCATCAGCTTGTAATCCACATCCAGATTTTCAGAACCCATGGCTGTGACAGCAGAGATGCTGACCACCATCTTATAAAGAACGATCGAACCGAGGATCATGGCGATCACGGCGACGATCACGTAGAGCCAGATTTTATTATTTGGATGCGCCACAAAGAACATAATGGCAACAATACCTGCGATCAGAAGGGCCGTACTCAGGTTTTTTGTGACAACCAGAACAAGCGCAGAACCAATCGCTCCCGGCACGAGCAGAAGGATGGATCCCTGAACCTTGGAAAGGTTTCGGCCCATCGCCACGATCAGGTAAGACATCAGGATAACGATCGCCGGTTTCATCAGCTCGGAAGGCTGGAAAGTAAAGCTGCCGATCTCGATCCAACGAGCCGCACCATTACGGCTTGAACCGATGCCCGGTACACGAACAAGAAAGATAGCCACAACGGCAGCCAGATAGATCAGGCCTGCCCACTTAGCGTACTGGTGATAGTCAATATAGGAGATCAGTATCATGGCCACCAGACCCATGCCACCGATCACGCCCTGTTTAAGGACAGTGGAGACGCCATCCGTCGCACTGGTCGCACTGTAAACCATGATCAGACCAAACATCATCAGAAACAGGATGGACACGATAATACGGTAGTCCACAACTTCCAGATTCTTCAGATATTGAATTGTTCTCTTGATCATTGTGTTTTCACATCCCCTTTCTTTCGATTTCATCCGCAAGGACCCTTCCATCATACCACATCCGATCCAATTGGGCAACTCCCCCCTCCAGGGCAGGTGACTGCAGCGGATGCCCCATGATAAAAACGAAATGATCCGTCAAAAAAAGAGGCTGTCCGAAAGGACAGCCCCTGAAAGTTTGATTTTAAGATTAAGCCTCAACTAAAGCCTTTGTATCTCTAGCGAACATAAGCTCTTCG
Organism: Lachnospiraceae bacterium; assembly: GCA_045641805.1. Taxonomy (GTDB): domain Bacteria; phylum Bacillota; class Clostridia; order Lachnospirales; family Lachnospiraceae; genus Coprococcus_A. Next base: position 1,938 of record JAZUHQ010000201.1, on the reverse strand, counting down.
TTTGTAGGGATTACGCAAACCTTAACCTTGGAGTCAGGTGTGGAGATAACCATGTTATCGCCTCTCTGGCTGTTAGCGTCCGCATCGATTGCGATACCAAGGTAGCCAAGATAAGCACAGATCTTCTCACGAACGAAACCGGAGTTCTCACCGATACCAGCTGTGAAAGCGATTGTATCAACACCGTTAAGAGCTGCTGCATAAGCACCTACGAAACGAGCAACGTTGTAGCAGAAGATTTCGATTGCGTTTGTGCAATCCTCATCGCCTTCCTTGTAACCAGCTTCAAGATCACGGAAGTCGCTCTTGCCGCCTGTAAGACCGTCCATACCGGACTTCTTGTTAAGTACGTTTGTAACCTCAGCAAGTGTAAGGCCTTCTTTAGCTGCATAGTACTCAAGGATAGCTGGGTCGATATCACCGGAACGTGTACCCATTACAAGACCTGCAAGTGGTGTGAAGCCCATGGATGTGTCAACAGACTTGCCATGATCAACTGCACAGATGGAAGCACCGTTACCAAGATGGCAAACGATTGTCTTGAGATCTTCAGGCTTCTTGCCAAGGAACTCAGCAACTGCAGATGTTACGAACTTATGGGATGTACCGTGGAAGCCGTATCTTCTGATCTTGTGCTCTGTGTAAGCCTTCTTTGGAAGACCGTAGAGGTATGCCTTAGCTGGCATTGTCTGATGGAAAGCTGTATCGAATACACCTACCATAGGTACGCCTGGCATAAGCTCTGCACATACGTTGATACCGATGAGGTTAGCTGGGTTATGAAGAGGTGCAAGCTCGTTACACTCTTCGATTGTAGCGATAACTTCTGGTGTAAGGATTGTGGAGGAAGCGAACTTCTCACCACCATGTACTACACGGTGACCAACAGCGTCGATAGCGGAAAGGTCAGCGATAACGCCTGTCTCAGGATTTGTAAGGCACTCAAGAACGAGCTTGATAGCCTCTGTATGTGTTGGCATTGGGGACTCGATTGTTGTCTTTTCCTTGCCAGCTGGCTGATAAACGATACGGGAACCATCAATACCGATTCTCTCGCAAAGGCCCTTAGCAACAACAGCTTCTGTTGTCATATCGATCAGCTGATACTTAAGTGATGAGCTACCACAGTTAATAACTAAAATGTTCATTGGACTTCTCCTCCTAGAAAATGAAATAAAAAAACGATCTGGCCCCGGGCACTAGACAATACTTACAAGTTTTATTTGTTAAATGATTGTCAAACTGGGCATTATGCCCAAAGCTTCTCCGATTTTATTGTAATATACCATACCCTAAACTTCAACCCAATTTTTGTATTATTTTAAAAAATAGCCTTTAACATGCAATTTTATGCAAAAAATAAGGCCGGCATATCGCCGGCCTCTATCTTAATAGAATGATTTTAATGTATGGAAAGCTTCCTTCATATCTGTTTTGACCAGCTTTTTCTGAAGCTCATACATTTTTCTGTAGAAAGTATGATTCTTCTCATCGGACTGGTAAAGACGCTTCACTTCCAGGCTGTCATAAAGAGCCTGTTTGATATCTGTGATCTGACCTAAGGCATAAGCACCAAAGAGACAGTTGGTCACGATCGCGCCGCCGGCATTCTTTAATGTCAGCACCTCGCTGCCCATCATATCGGACTTCATCTGATTCCAGATCTCACTGCGGCTTCCGCCTTCTGTGATAGTGATACGGCTCATATCAACGCCTGCACCTGCATAGAGATCGAAGATCTCCATGTAGTCGTAACCGATGGCTTCAAGAACCGCATGCCACATGTCGGACTGTGTTGTATCCAGTGTCATATTTAAAAAGCAGCCGGTGGCTTCCTTGATATCATTGGTACCGCCTGTCAGATATGGCAGGAATAAAAGGCCATTGGAACCTGCAGGGATATCTTTAGCTCTCTCATTGAGCACATCAAAATAACCG
>JAZUHQ010000200.1:0-3068 GCA_045641805.1 Lachnospiraceae bacterium | reverse complement strand
ATTCATGATCGCATTCGTTCTTGCAGTTGTTATCAACTACCCGGATCCAAAGGAACAGAAGGCTCGTGTAGATGCCCATGCTAAGTCCGCACTTATGATGGCTTCCGTACTTTTTGCAGCAGGCTGCTTCACAGGTATCATGAAGTCCACAGGTATGATCACAGAGATGGCTGGCGCTCTTTGCTCCATCATCCCACAGTCCCTTGGTAGATTCTTCCCTGTAATCACAGGTATCATCTCCATGCCAGCTTCCTTACTGTTTGACCCAGACTCCTTCTACTATGGCGTACTTCCAGTACTTTCTTCCACAGCTGAGGGCTTCGGCGTTGCAGGCGTAAGCGTAGCAAGAGCAGCTATCATCGGTCAGATGACAACTGGTTTCCCAGTATCCCCACTGACACCAGCTACATTCCTCTTAGTAGGTCTTGCAGGTATCGACTTTGGTGATCACCAGAAGCACACAATTCCATTCGCATTCGCAGTAACAATCGTTATGCTGATCGTTGGTATTGTTATGGGTTCTATCGCTATCTAATAGCAAAAAAAAGAGAATAATCACGTCGTTCGTGAATTATCATTAGTAATCAATCCCCCCCGGAGCCCAGGCTCCGGGGGAAGAAAAAAAGAAAGGAGTTTTCACCTATGAAAACAATTCGTATTGGTAGTGGTGCAGGTTACGCAGGCGATCGTCTTGAGCCAGCACTTGAGTTAATCGAAAAAGGTAATATTCAGTACATCAGCTTTGAGTGTCTTGCTGAGAGAACAATTGCTATTGGTCAGCAGGCTAAACTTAAAGATCCTACAAAGGGTTACAATGGTCTTCTTGTTCATCGTATGACAAAGGCTATCCCTCTTGCTCATAAGCACGGCGTTAAGATCATCACAAACATGGGTTCCGCTAACCCAGAAGCAGCTGCTAAAGTTTGTGTAGATATCGCTAAAGAAGCTGGTATTTCCGGTATCAAGATTGCTTGTGTACTTGGTGATGACCTCCTTCCAGTTCTTGATCAGTTTATGGATGTTGAAGTTTGGGAGACAAAGAAGCCTCTTCGTGAGCTCGATGGTGAGATCGTTTCCGCAAACGCATACATGGGTGTTGAAGGTATCCTTAAGGCTCTTGAGGGTGGCGCAGACATCGTTATCACAGGTCGTGTATCTGACCCGGCTATCTTCATGGCTCCACTGATCTACGAGTTCGGTTGGTCTCTTGAGGATTGGGATAAACTTGGTAAGGGTACAAACATCGGTCATCTTCTTGAGTGTGGCGGTCAGGTAACAGGGGGTTACTATGCAGAGCCAGGCAAGAAGGACGTTCCAGGTGTTGGTCACCTTGGCTTCCCTATCATCGAGTGTGATGAAGAGGGTAACTACATCGTTACTAAGGTTCCTGAAGCAGGCGGGCTTGTAACTCCAGATACATGTACAGAGCAGCAGATCTATGAGATCCATGATCCATCCACATACTTTACACCAAACGTAGTCGCTGACTTCTCCAAGATCACATTTACTCAGATTGACAAGGACGTTGTTAAGGTTGAAGGCGCTACAGGTCGTCCAAAGACAGATACATTCAAGTGCTCTATCGGTTACAGAGATTGCTACATCGGCGATGGCGAAATCTCCTACGGTGGTCCTGGCTGCGTAGAGAGAGCTAAGCTTGCTCTTGAGATCGTTAAAGAGAGACTTGAGCTTGTTGCTCCTAACGCTTTTGATGAGCTTAAGTACGATATCATCGGCTGCAACTCCATTTACTGGAACCCAGACTTCAAGTACTGTGAAGAGCCAAGCGAGGTTCGTGTACGTGTAGCTGGTCGTGCTAAGACAAAAGCAGTTGCTGATATCATCGCTAACGAAGTTGAAGCTCTTTACACAAACGGTCCTGCAGGTGGTTGTGGTGCTGTTAAGCGTACAAGAGACATCGTTTCTGTTGCTTCTATCCTTGTTGACAGAAACCTCGTAAAGCCAGAAGTTATTTTCTTTGAAGTATAGGAAAGGAGATCAAGACTATGAAATTATGGGAAGTTGCACATTCTAGAACAGGTGATAAGGGTAACATCTCTAACCTTTCCCTTATCGCATACAATAAAGAAGACTATGCTATGTTAGCAGAGAAAGTTACAGCTGAGAGAGTAAAAGAGCACTTCAAAGGCATCGTTAAAGGTGAAGTTGTTCGTTACGAGCTCCCACAGCTTGGCGCTATGAACTTCGTTATGTACGAAGCTCTTGGTGGTGGTGTAACCAGATCCTTATCCGTAGATATGCACGGTAAAGGTCTTAGCTCCTACCTTCTTAACATGGAGATCTAATTCCAATTGGATAATAATATCTCTCTCTTTCGCCTGCCGGTTCATCCGGCAGGCATTTTTATTTTCATGAACAATCGTTCAAGTTTACATACTTTTGATTGTGCATAATATACACTGAATAATGATTGGACTCATTGTGAAAATGATGATAAAACCCACTATTTATCGAGTTTTTTTAGGAAAAATGTTGATAGAAAGTGTATTCATCATTTATAATATAAGTGGTTCATTTATATTTTTTCTGCACGTGATCATGGAGGGAAAACATGGGAAAATTCGTGGTTAAGCAGAGCAAATCCGGCGGATACGTTTTCAGTTTAAAGGCATCCAACGGTCAGGTTATTTGCTCCAGTCAGGTTTACAAGTCCGAAGTTAGCTGTATGAAGGGTGTTAACAGTGTCAAAGTCAATGCAGTTGCAGCTGGTCTGGAAGATCAGACAGTAGAAGGCTACGAGACAATCAAGAATCCTAAATTTGAGGTTTATACCGATAAGAAAGGTGAGACACGTTTCCGTCTGAAAGCTAAAAATGGACAGATTATCGCTACAGGTGAAGGTTATAAGACAAAGAAGAGCTGCTTAAACGGCGTTGAAAGTATCCGAAAGAATGCACCGGACGCAACAGTCGTTAAGGAAGAGCCAAAAGCTGAATAGTGAATCAACAGAAAACAGGTCGAAAGATCTGTTTTTTGTTTTCTCAAAACCAATCCGGTCTCAAAAGTCGTATATATGGTATAATGGGTGTGAAGCACGTATTCGTATT
>JAZUHQ010000199.1:0-3040 GCA_045641805.1 Lachnospiraceae bacterium | reverse complement strand
ACTGAAACCACCTTCACAATCGATCACAGATGTTTTATTCACTCGGATCTTGCCCTCATATACCGGTGGTTCTGTTTCAGGTTCAGTTTCAGGCTCTTTCTCTGTTTCCGGTTCAGGTTCTTCATACTCAAAATAGATGAGACTCTGTTTAGCACTGTCTGCAGTACTGATCATATAGGCAGTCAGGCCTTCCGGTGCCTCCTCTTTATTCTGGATGGTTTCCCAGAACTTCTGTCCATGTCCAAGGCTGTCATCATCCTGATTGAGCACATAGGATAAGGCTAAAGAAGTGCCTCTCCAGTATTCACCCTCATCCTTGTAGTCTGTTTTATTGCGCTCTTTCAGCCATTCATCGCTGCCCGGACCACCAAAACCATAGTAACACACCTTACGGATCTGCTTTGAGATCTTTGTGGTATCCTTGTAGGCAAAAGTTTTCTGCAGCGTCAGACTCTCCCCTTTGTCCGGGCCACTCAAGGAATGGGAGCAGCACATGGCCTGTGTACCACCATCAATCTCGTAATAGCCTACCATAAGTGTGGCACCACTGTCATAGTGATAGTAATACTTATCACTCTTCTCAGTGACTTTGTGGACAGCCTCCGGTGCGACTGTTTTGGCATAGACCTTTCCGGCACCTGACAGGATCCCTCCCATCACCATTAGGCCCATCAGCAGACCTGCTGCCAGTTTCTTTGTTTTTGCAAGTTTCATCGTTTCATCTTCTCCTTTCAAAAATGATGTAACCGCATCTTAGCATCGAGCCGGTAGAGGGCGCAATCATCGTCTTGCGGGCACTTTTGACGCCTTTTTACCTGATGGATGATCCTGCGACAATCTTTGCAAAAACCAAAAGACAGCAAAAACCCGTGGAAATACGGGATTTCCACGGGTTTTGATCAGACTTTCAGTCTATTTTATATTTTGATTAGATATTATTTAAAGTAAGCAACACCGCTCTCGAAGATCTTCTGGTCTGGGTTACCAAAGATGTTCTTGGCAACAGCTTCACCGATACGCTCGGAATGACCCATCTTACCAAGGACACGACCGTCCGGGCTCATGATACCTTCGATTGCTGCATAGGATGCATTAGGGTTGTACTCTTCATCCATTGTTGGATTGCCATCAAGATCAACGTACTGTGTTGCAACACAGCCTGTCTCAAAGAGCTTCTTGATCCACTCATCGTTCGCTACGAAACGACCTTCACCATGAGAGATTGGAATAGAGTAAACATCACCAACTGTTGCACCTGCAAGCCATGGGGACTTGTTGGAAACAACCTTTGTATAAGCGATCTTGGAGATATGACGGCCGATGTTGTTGTAGGTCAGTGTAGGTGAATCAGGCTGCTGTGGCACGATCTCGCCGTAAGGAACAAGACCAAGCTTGATCAGGGCCTGGAAACCATTACAGATACCAAGTGCAAGACCATCTCTCTCGTTAAGAAGCTTCATAACAGCCTCTTTGATCTTTTCATTTCTGAAAGCAGTTGCGATGAACTTACCGGAACCATCAGGCTCATCACCGGCGGAGAAACCACCTGGGAACATGATGATCTGAGCATCGCTGATACCCTTATTGAAAGCTTCAACGGAATCTCTGATACCTTCAGCTGTCAGGTTCTTAAATACCATTGTCTGAACCTTAGCGCCGGCCTTCTCGAATACCTTTGTGGAATCGTACTCACAGTTTGTACCTGGGAATACAGGGATAAAAACCTTTGGCTGAGCGATCTTATGGTTGCAGATTGCGATTGTACCGCCCTTGTAAAGTGGTGCAGGTACTTCTTCCTGTGGCACGTTGGAGCGTGTTGGGAAGACTTTCTCAAGTGTTCCTGTCCAAGCAGCGATTGCCTCATCCATACCGATCTTTGTCTGACCGATGCTGATCACTGGCTCTGCTGTTACTTCACCAATCAGAACATAAGGTGCTGTGATCTTTGCTGTATCAGCCACTTCACAGATCATGCTGCCGTATTCGCCAGCCTTGAAGAGATCTTCTGCTGCAACAGAGGCATCAATAGCAACACCAAGCTTGTTACCGAAAGCCATCTTGGAAACAGCGGCAGCTACACCACCGAAACCGAGTGTGTAAGCAGCTGTGATCACGCCATCCTGGATCATCTGATGGATCTGTGTATAGAGGGCTTTGATCTGCTCGTAATCAGGCATATCGTTGGCATCCTTAGCGATCTCGAACTTCACGATCTTGCTGCCAACATTCTTGAGCTCAGGTGTGATGATATCCTGATGCTTAGCAACATCGATCGCGAAGGAGCAAAGTGTTGCTGGTACGTGGATATCGTTGAATGTACCGGACATGGAATCCTTACCACCGATGGATGGAAGCTTAAAGCCGATCTGAGCAGTGTAAGCACCGAGCAGTGCGCTCATTGGCATACCCCAGCCCTTTGGATCCTCTGTCATACGTTTGAAGTACTCCTGGAATGTAAAACGGATCTTTGTGAAATCACCACCTGCTGCAACGATCTTAGCAACAGACTCAACAACTGCATAAGCAGCACCATGATATGGGCTCCAGTTGGAGAGATATGGATTGAAACCGTAAGACATGAGAGTAACTGTATCTGTTTTACCCTTAAGAACAGGGAGTTTTGCGATCATTGTCTGAGTCTCTGTGAGCTGGTACTTACCACCATAAGGCATGAAGACACTGCCTGCACCGATGGAAGCATCGAACATCTCAACAAGACCCTTCTGAGAACATACGTTAAGGTCAGCCAGTGTATCCAGCCATGTCTTCTTAACGTCTGTCACATCTGTTTTCTGATCAAAGTAGCTGTCTGCCTTGGAAGCGCTCTCAACAACAACATCTGTTTCCTGATGTGCGCCGTTTGTGTCAAGGAATGCTCTGGAGATATTAACGATTTCCTTACCTCTCCAGTTAAGGACAAGTCTAGGATCTGCAGTTACCTCAGCAACAACAGTTGCCTCAAGGTTCTCCTCGTCAGCGTAAGCTTTGAATTTTTCAACGTTCTCAGGTGCGATAACACAAGCCATACGCTCCTGGGACT
>JAZUHQ010000198.1:0-2149 GCA_045641805.1 Lachnospiraceae bacterium | reverse complement strand
CCTAAGCCCGCTTGGCCTCCGACTTAGAAACGTGCCAGGTTTTCATCATGAATGACCGCACTGTTGACCAGCGCCACAATGGTATTGCAATTGATCGGTACACGTCTTGGCTGCTTGAGCAGCTCATCCACCAGCACCTGTCTGCCGGTCTTAAAAAGGACCTTACCGATGTTGTTTTCCGAATGATCATTGTTGATCATCTCCAACAGTTCCGGATAGATCGGACGCTCTTCCATCTTGAGACGATAATGCGCCTTCATCATACCTTCCCAGTTGCCGTCTTTATAAAGATCATGACCAAGATTTTCAAATAAAGTTACCAGCGATTTATCGCACAGCTCAAGCGTTGCCAGAATACTGTTAAAATATCTGGAAAAGCTGTCCCTGCCGGTCCACAGATCGCCGCCCTTATATTTCATGTCATGCTCGATCTCATGCCAGCCCTCAAAGAATACCGTCTTGATCTGGATCTCGATGGTATCATCGATACACATATCCCATGTATCCGGAGAAATCTGGTTTTTCAGATAGCTTGGCATCCTGAAGACACCATTGATCTTTACAGACTTGAACTCAGCTGCGGTTTTTTCTGATTCAGACCATTCAACCAGTCTGAATGTACGTTCCATGATACGTTTACAAATACGAAGATCATCCTCAAAATAGACATCAATTCGCATGCCTACCAGATCCTGGATCTTCTTATCACCATTGTATGCTTTTCTCTGATATTTTCTGGCAAGTGAACCCGCTGTTTTCACACGTGAGAAGATTCGGTAGTAAAGACCACACTGTTTCAGCTTATCCTCTACCAGATGCTTCAGTTCCACTTCCACAATCGCCGGAATCTTGACTTTGGCTTCAATCTCTTCTTTTGAATATAACACTCTGTCTTCCAAAAATAGACCCCTTCCTTGTTTGTCATTTCAGGCTCCATGGCCTGATCAATTCCGTCTGTTTTCCCTCAAAACGCTTTCGATTATACCATATTTTCTTCCATTTGTCCTGATTTTACATAGATTTCACTAAATATTTATTTTTCTGACATATCAATATTCATAAGCCAGGCTTCTTATTTGACTGACAATTTCTTTCTGTTCCCGAACAAAACACACAACTTCGCTTACTCAAAAACTATTGTTGACTTATGACATGAATAGGGTATCATTAATTCTTGGAGGTTTACATTTATGTCTATCATCAGTCCCAAAGTCAAAACACCGCTTGGCGGAACACTGAGTGTTCTCATGTCCGCCATCTGCTTTTCATTTGCAGGTGTCCTTGTCAAGATCCTGCCTTATTCATCCCTGACCATCAACGGCATCCGAAGCATCTTCGCTTTTCTGGCCCTTCTGGTCTACATGAAGCTGATCGATCACAAGTTTATCTTTAATAAAACGGTCCTTATGGGCGGTATCTTCAATGCAGCCATGACCATTACCTTTATCAAGGCTACTCAGATGACCACTGCCGCCAATGCGATCATCCTTCAGTTTGTGCACCCGATCTTTATCATCTTCCTGACCTGGATGCTCTTCAGAAAGAGACCTGACAAAAAAGCGGTCATCACCTGCTTCTTCGTCATTCTGGGTATTATCTTTTTCTTCTTTGACAAACTCGGCGCCGGCTCTTCCATCGGCAACATCCTGGCCATCGCGTCCGGTTTCTTTTATTCCGTGATGTTCCTGCTCAAGCAGCTTCCGGATGGAGACTTTGAGTCCTCACTTCTTCTGGGCTTTATGATCTCCTCCATTGTGGGCATCCCATCCTACTTACAGGAAACCATATGGACACCGAAGCTCTGGATGATCCTCCTTCTCATGGGCATCGTTCAGAACTGCTTCTCCTACATTTTCCTTTCACGCGGTCTGGATACTGTCTCTCCGATCACGGCCTCTCTCACCTCCGGCATTGAGCCGATCCTCAATCCTGTGTTGGTGGCGATCGTGTGCGGTGAAATGATCGGTCCGATGAGTTTTATCGGTGCTGTCATTGTTCTGGTCTCCATCATGACCTACAGTATTCTGCAGATCAGACAAAAGTAACTGGTATAAATAAGGCTTTATGTTAGTTTCAGATCCTCAGGTTTACTCACCATAAACCCAAGGATCTTTTATTATATAATTAGAAACAGATACCGCATGGCCCA
>JAZUHQ010000197.1:0-2497 GCA_045641805.1 Lachnospiraceae bacterium | reverse complement strand
AGCAGCAGCCTGTGCCAACTCTCTCTTGGCATCCTCTTCTTTGGATGCAAGCTCTGCTTCACCGTTGTTGATTTGTTCAAGACCATCTAAAGCCTGATTTTTTGCCGCATTAAGTTCATTCTGACCAGCCTCAAGTTCTTCTTTCTTTTCAAGAAGGTCTGCTTTGTAATCATTGATCTGCTCAAGTGCATTATCCAGTTCTTCTCTTGCATATTCAAGTTCATCAATCTGGTTTCTGATCTGAGATCTCTGTTCAGCGAGATCCTGTCTCTGAGCGATCAGATCGCTCTTCTGCGCTTCAAGTGCAGGTTTCTGGACAAGTAAATCTTCTCTCTGTGCTTTATAGGAAGCTAATCTGGAAGAAAGATCTGACTGCATACTCTGGAGTGCATCTCTCTTATCTGTGATTTCAGGATCCTCATCCTCAGAATATGGATCCATAGATGCAAGTGCATTTTCTACAGAAGCAAGATTGCTCTCTATTTGAGGGATACCCTCATCAAGTTGCTGAAGACCGGATTCCATCTGAGCGATACCATCTGTTATTTCAACAATACCGGCATCAAGCTGTTCAATACCGTTATTGATCTGATCAAATCCCTCTTCGAGCTGATATAAACCATCTTCGACCTGTTCGAGATTGTCTAATACCTGAGCTTCCTGGGAAGATAATTCAGCAAATCCCTGCTCAAGAGAAACTCGACCGGCATCAATATCTTTCTGGCTTGCTTCAATCTGAGCCAGACCGTCATTGATCTCACGTCTGGAGGAATTAAGCTGATCTCTTGCATTTGCAAACTCACGATCTGCCGTATCTTTCGCATTGCTGAGTTCCTGTTCACCACTGCGGATCTCATCCCATCCATCGTCGAGTTCTTTTCGACCCTCGTAAAGGTCTTCAAGGCCCTCATCTAACTGAGACTGACCATCAGAGAGTTCATCCCAGGCATTGACAAAGCCCATCATCGCTGTATGGGTTGCCTTTTCGAGCTCATCCTGTCCCTGCTTTTTGATGGCTTCTGTACGGGCTTTCTGACGTTCCTCTTTAATACCCTCTTCAATAGTCTTTGTAATCTCACTGTTCATGTTCTCATATTTTTCGGAATAACAGTTGAGATCTTTGACCTGATCAACTGTCATAACCACCGATGTATATACTGTACTGATGACTGCAGCTTCAGGTACAAAGAATGTGTATTCTGTCGAAGAAGTCGCTCTGAATGAGCCTGTACCTGCAGGATTGTCTACACTCAGAACACTGATGATCGATGCAGCAATTGTAAACTCAGTTCTAGGGAAATTGTTTGTCTGATCCTTTTCCGGCTTTTCAATAATCGTAATCTTATCACCGATCTTAAGGCCCGAATCATCCAGGAATGCCTGTGGAACTGCAATCTCATTTTTTTCCTGAGGAAGATGTCCTTCGAGGACGAGTGGACGATCCAGTCCTCCTTCCTTCATGGTTCGAATGGATATACTGTGGCTGATATCATCGATCATGATGGTTACATCTTCGCTGTAAACACCCTGAACCTGATCAACAAAAGGCAGGTCACCGATCGTGCTGACATCATCTTTGGTCAGTCCCAAAGTGGACATAATCTCAATATCATGCAGATACAGATCATCATAAAAATCGTCTGCGGTTTTCTGCAGATCCGCTACCGAAGCTCTGAAGCCGGTAAACATCATGACACCCAAGACAGTAATGATCAAAAGTGCGATCAGTCTTCGGCGTTCATGTCCGATTGTTCTAAATATATCTTTTATGTATGCCATATGTTTTTACACCTTTACCATTCAATTTCTTCGATCGGAGTTGGATTTGGATTAATTTCCTCAGAAATAACCTGTCCGCTTCTGAATCTGATCAGTCTGTCAGCCATCGGAGCAATTGCTGAGTTATGTGTAATCAGGACAACAGTGATACCTTCTTTACGGCAGGTATCCTGAAGCAGTTTTAAGATCTGCTTACCTGTTACATAATCGAGCGCACCTGTAGGTTCATCACAAAGCAGCAACTTAGGTTGTTTAGCTAAGGCTCTGGCAATAGAGACACGCTGCTGTTCACCACCGGAGAGCTGAGATGGGAAGTTGTTTTCACGATTTTCAAGGCCAACTGCTTTCAGTGCATCATGTGCATTCAGTGCATTTTTACACACCTGTGCAGCAAGCTCTACATTCTCAAGTGCAGTCAGGTTTGGCACAAGATTATAGAACTGGAAAACGAAACCGATATCCGTTCTTCTGTAACCAATCAGTTTCTTCTTATTATATTTTGCTACATTTTTTCCATCAACGATAACCTTACCTGATGTAGGTGAATCCATACCACCAAGAATATTTAAAGCTGTTGTTTTGCCCGCACCGGAAGATCCAAGGACAACGGCCAGCTCACCTTTTTCAACTGAGAAATTAGCGCCATTGAGAGCAAGAATCTCTGTCTCACCGGTTACATAACGCTTAACTACATTGCTAAATTTAATAAATGCCATTT
>JAZUHQ010000196.1:0-2736 GCA_045641805.1 Lachnospiraceae bacterium | reverse complement strand
CCATGACCGCTTCATCGCACATGGCAAGTGCATCATCGCGATCTTCTGCTTCTCCGCCAAAGGCAATGCAGTTATCAGAAAGACGGTCCTTGAGTTCTGTAAGGAGGGGCGCCTGGTCTTCCTTGCTTCTCTGATCCATCTTGTTGACAAAGATCAGTACCGGAATCTCATACTGTTTCAGAAGGCGCCACAAAGTCTGTGTATGTCCCTGGACACCGTCTGCACCACTGACCACCAGAATGGCATAATCCAGCACCTGCAAGGTTCGCTCCATCTCAGCCGAAAAATCCACATGTCCCGGTGTATCCAGAAGGACTACCTCCTTATCTCCCAGCTGAAAACGTGCCTGCTTGGAGAAAATGGTGATACCTCTGGCTTTTTCAAGTTCAAATGTATCTAAGAAAGCATCGCCTTTGTCCACGCGTCCTCTCTTACGGATCGTTCCCTGATGATACAGGATCGCTTCCGACAGAGTGGTCTTACCAGCATCCACGTGGGCCAGGATGCCCATCACGATCTTATTCATATGTACTCCTTGAAATGTCGTTTTTGCTGTCTGCCTATCCAAAAGCACACAGCACCTCCCCAACAGTTTATCCTATTTTCGATCGAAATCCTACTGAAAATAACATAAAAATATTTGAAATCGTTTATAAACGATGGTATGATAGTTAACACTGGAGACGTATCGAAGTGGCCATAACGAGGTTGACTCGAAATCAACTTGCCGGGCAACCGGCACATGGGTTCGAATCCCATCGTCTCCGCAAAAAAAGAGATATGCACGCGCATATCTCTTTTTTCATTTTCTATTTCGTTTTATGCAATTTCAATCGTGTAACTTCTCTCAAAAACGCTTTCAGGCTCAAGTGCATTGATACCAGGCTTTTGTGAAATCTCACCTTCAAAACCCTTGTTATCACAGCGGCCTGCCCATGGCTCCAGACACACATAAGGAGCACCAGGTTTGGACCAGATACCAAAGTTAGGGAAGCCTTCGCCGTATAAGGCAATGTAAGGACTTCCATCCGGATAACCGATTGCTACCCACTTAATCTGATCATTGTCAAAGACAAGAGCGTCATCATCGAACATATCCGCTTTGATGCCATACTTATGATCTTTAAGCTTCATAGTGCGTGTTTCCCCCGGCATGACACAGCCGCAGCTTGTATCGATCACTTCATACTGAAGTTCTTCCTTATCATCCTCGAAGACCAGACAGTAGTCTGTCAAAGCTGTACCAGGAATCCCCGGTACATTGAAAGCAGGATGACCGCCGATCGTAAAGTACATAGCCTCCACACCTGTATTGGTCACCTTCCAGGAAACAAGCACCTTGTTTTCTGTCAGTGTATGGGTCACTTCAAATTCGAAATCAAAAGGATAACGTTTTTTAGTCTCCTCTGAGGAGGTCAGTTTCATCACAATGGTGTTCTCAGTTACTGTCACCAGTTCAAACTCGCAGTCTCTGGCAAAACCATGCTGGCCTTCCTTGTAGGACTGGCCTTTATGTCTTAAGACACCGCCATAATACTGGCCGACATTTGGAAACAGGACAGGTGCGTAACGTTTCCAGAAAGCCGGATCTGCCTGCCAAATCACTTCTCTGTCATTGCGCTTATCATAAACACTGCAAAGCTCACTGCCGTGATTGGCTACGCTGACTTTTAAGCATTCGTTTTCGATACTGTAAATACCCATGATGGTTCCTCCTGTCTCTTATTTCACGGCCCATCTCATCTTTGTTGAATGGGCTCTGCTGTTTCTTCTGCATTCCTCAGCCGATGGACGAATCACATCCGCTGCAACTTCTGTATAAAGGCCTTCTTTCTGATGGCGTTTGAGTGTTTTCTTCACCAGTCGGTCTTCGCCGGAGTGGAAGGTAAGGATCGCTGCTCTTCCGCCCGGATTGAGAACGTCCGGAAGGGATTCCATAAAGGACTCCAGCACCTCAAACTCACTGTTGACGTCAATACGCAGTGCCTGGAAAACTCTGGCACAGGATTTCTTGACGGCTTCCTTTCTCTCTGCTTCCGGAAGTCTGACCAGTGCTTTCTCGATCAGCGCTGCCAGCTGGAAGGTTGTTTCCACAGGCTCCCCCTTCTTGATGGCACGCATAACAGTCTGTGAGATTTTGTCCGCATAAGGTTCATCTGAATTTTCTACCAGCATGCCTTCGAACTCATCCGCTGTCAGGGATTTCAGACGCTGTGCTGCCGACTCACCCTTCTCAGGATTCAGTCTCAGGTCCAGAGGTCCGTCATATTTATAGGAAAAACCTCTTTCAGGATTATCGATCTGCATGGAGGAGACACCCAGGTCTGCCAGAATGAAATCGAACTTGCCATCCATCTTGGCAACTTCTGCTATGTTGGCAAAGTTAATCTGACGGATCGTCAGAATGTCTTCGCCGAAGCCATTCGTACGAAGGCGGGCTTCCGTTTTTTTCATTTCGATCGGATCTACATCCAGAGCGGTAATATGGCCCTCTCCCTCCAGGCATTTCAGCATGGCCGTTGTATGGCCGCCGTAGCCCAAAGTGGCATCCAGACCTCGCATTCCAGGCTTGATCTGAAGGAAATCCAGGATTTCCTGAACCATGATGGAGATATGCATACCGGCAGGTGTACTGCCCTTCTGGATCACGTGTTCAATCGTATCCGCATATTTTTCAGGATTGAGTTCCTTATATTTCTCACTGTATTTTCGTGGATGTGTTCCTTTATAACGAAC
>JAZUHQ010000195.1:0-4826 GCA_045641805.1 Lachnospiraceae bacterium | reverse complement strand
GGTGTTTTTTCTTTTTTTTAATTGTTATACGATTCCCATCATTCGCAGGATGAAGATACCTGTGGTAAGGGTGATGGTGGAGCCTAATACGGTTGCCATGATGATATTGGCAGCGGCGCCGTCATCACTGCCCATGGTCTTGGCCATGATAAAGGTATTCAGGGCGCTAGGAAAGCCGGTGAAAACAAACAAGGTCACGATCTCTTCCCGGGACATCCCAAGACCGATCGCGATTCCTGTCACAATGACCGGCCCCAGGATCAGCTTACAAAACATGGACCAAAGGACAGGAAGTCCCACATCGGACAGCTTATTATGGACCAGTCTGGCACCGATCATGATCAGGGCCATTGGGGCTGCAATACTTCCCAGGGAAGTAAAGGTTCGATCGACAAAGCCGGGCAGGGGCAGACTGGAAAGGGCATAGAGAAGACCCGCTGCAGAGCCCTGGATCATCGGATTCTTCAGGATGGTCAGAAGGATCTTTGAAGGATTCAATCTGGACATATCGCCGCTGTAATAGGACAGGATAAACACACCCAGAATGTTATAGACCGGCAGGGCAAAGGTGACGATCAGGACGGAAGTGCTCACACTGCTTGTCTGAAGGATATTCATGATGATCGGCAGACCAATATAGACATAGTTGCCTCTGTAGCCGCCATGCACCACCGCTGCTACCGTCGCTCTGTCCTTGATCGTATGGGCTGCCACAAACCAGGCAATACAGAAAACGATCACTGTACCACCCACGGAAACCAGGATGAATCTTGGATTCAGAAGGTTATGGACATCACTCTTGGCCACATCCAGAAACATGCTGGCCGGCAGCGCATAGTAAAAGACCAGGGTGGAGATCATATCAATGAAATGGTCATCCACCGTATTTCTTTTTCTGAGTATGAATCCCAGCACGATCAGCAGAAAGATGGGCAGTACCGTTGTAATACTGAAAATCAGGTCATTAAATATCGAAGTCATTTCATCTCTCTCTTTTTTGAATAAGAACAAAGTATCCTATGAAACGAACAAAACGCAGAAGCACGGGCTTCTGCGTTTCACTTTCTTATAAATCACAGTTATTGACTGTTCTTGGGAATGGCAGTACGTCACGGATGTTGCCCATACCTGTGAGGTACATAACGCATCTCTCAAAACCAAGGCCGTAGCCTGCATGATGTGTGGAACCGTACTTTCTGAGGTCGAGGTAGAAACCGTAATCCTCAGGGTTGAGGCCAAGCTCAGTCATACGTGTGAGGAGCTTATCGTAGTCGTTCTCACGCTCGGAACCACCGATGATCTCGCCAATGCCAGGAACAAGAAGGTCCATAGCAGCAACTGTCTTGCCATCAGGATTCTGCTTCATGTAGAATGCCTTGATTTCCTTTGGATAGTCTGTAACGAATACAGGGCGCTTGAAGATCTGCTCTGTCAGATAGCGCTCATGCTCTGTCTGAAGATCACAGCCCCAGCTTACCTTGTAGTCGAACTTATCGTTGTGCTTCTCAAGGATCTCGATAGCTTCTGTGTAAGTCACATGACCGAAATCGGAGTTAACAACGTTCTCAAGTCTTGCAAGAAGGCCCTTGTCAACGAAGGAGTTGAAGAACTTCATTTCTTCAGGGGCATTCTCAAGCACGTAAGTGATGATATATTTCATCATGTCTTCAGCCATCTTCATGTCATCAGACAGATCTGCAAAAGCGATTTCAGGCTCGATCATCCAGAACTCAGCCGCATGACGTGTTGTGTTGGAGTTCTCAGCACGGAATGTAGGACCGAATGTATAGATATTTCTGAATGCCATTGCATAAGTCTCACCGTTAAGCTGACCGCTTACTGTGAGGTTTGTTGCCTTGCCAAAGAAATCTTCGCTGAAGTTGACTGTGCCATCTTCGTTCTTTGGAAGGTTGTTCAGATCCATGGTTGTAACCTGGAACATTTCACCGGCACCTTCACAGTCGGAACCTGTGATGATTGGTGTGTGAACGTATACGAAATCTCTCTCCTGGAAGAACTTATGAATCGCATAAGCGATCAGAGAACGCACTCTGAATACTGCCTGGAAAGTGTTTGTTCTTGGTCTTAAGTGGTTGATTGTACGAAGGAACTCGAAAGAGTGTCTCTTTGGCTGAAGTGGGTAATCCGGTGTGGAAGCGCCTTCAACAACAACGGATGTTGCCTGGATCTCAAATGGCTGCTTTGCCTTTGGTGTTGCAACGAGCATACCCTTAACGATAACGGCAGCACCAACATTGAGATGACAGATCTCGGAGAAGTTTTCCAGCTTGTCATCGTAGACAACCTGTAATGTCTGGAAGTAAGTACCATCATTGACTACGAGGAAACCGAATGTCTTGGAATCACGTACATTACGGATCCAGCCACCGATCGTAATCTCTGTATCGATATACTGCTCAGGACTCTTATATAATTCACGAACTGTGATCATTTTTTCCATGATAAAACCTCCATTTTTTATAGTACATCGCTTCCTAATTACATATACTTTATGCGTAGAAAGAATTTCATGTAATAAGGCGTTTGAATGAGTCGATGCGGTGACATCGACGATTGAAAGCAACGCAATTACAGGGAATTCTGGCAAGCAGAAAGTGTATAGCTAATCAGGAAACGCTGTACTAGTTAAAATACACCCCAAGGCCAGGCTTCACTAACGTGAATCCTGACCTTCCAGGTTAAAAAATTCATTCAATTATTTAACGTATACCTTTTCAAGATGCCAGATATCTCTTACGTACTCTTCGATTGTTCTGTCGGAAGAGAACTTACCTGCATTTGCAGTGTTGAGGATAGACATTCTTGTCCAGTTCTTCTGATCCTGGTAAGCGGCATTGATCTTAGCCTGTGCCTCTGCGTAGGAACGGAAGTCCTTAAGGTTGAAGTATACATCACGTGTAAGCAGGGAGTTGTAAAGCTCTCTGAACTTCTCTGTATCGCCGTTAGCGTATGTGCCGTCTACCATCTGATCAAGAACCTTCTTGATATCAGCGTCAGACTCGTAGATCTCTCTTGGGTTGTAACCGCCGTTAGCTTCGTATGCCATTACTTCCTCGGAGCTCATACCGAAGATGAATGCATTTTCCTTGCCAACCTCTTCAACGATCTCTACGTTCGCACCATCCATTGTACCGATTGTAACCGCACCGTTTAACATGAACTTCATGTTACCTGTACCGGAAGCCTCCTTGGAAGCTGTGGAGATCTGCTCAGATACATCAGATGCAGCGAAGATGATCTCAGCGTTGGATACACGGTAGTTCTCGATGAAGACAACCTTGATCAGGCCCTTGATATCAGGATCGTTGTTGATCTTCTCAGCAACATTGTTGATGAGCTTGATTGTCTGTTTTGCTGTCTTGTAACCGGCAGCAGCCTTTGCACCAAAGATGAATGTTGTTGGGTAGAACTTCATGCTTGGATTAGCCTTGAGCTGATTGTAAAGGTACATGACGTGCATGATGTTGAGGAGCTGTCTCTTGTACTCATGGAGACGCTTAACCTGAACGTCGAAGATGGAATCAGGGCTTACTTCGATGCCGTTATTCTCTTTAATGTACTGAGCAAGACGAAGCTTGTTCTGGTACTTGATATTTCTGAATTCTTTTCTGGACTTGGAATCGTCAGCAAGAGACTCGATACCCTTGATCTGAGCAAGGTCTGTGACCCATGCATCGGAACCAAGCTTCTCTGTTACCCAGTCAGCGAGGAGTGGGTTACCATGGAGAAGGAATCTTCTCTGAGTGATACCGTTTGTCTTGTTGTTGAACTTCTCAGGCATCATCTCGTAGAAGTCATGAAGCTCACGCTTCTTGAGAATCTCTGTATGAAGACGAGCAACACCGTTTACAGAGAAACCTGCAGCGATTGCAAGGTTAGCCATACGAACCTGGCCATCGTAAAGGATTGCCATATGACGGATCTTCTTGTCCTGATCAGGATAGTTCTCCTCGATCACAAGGTTGAAACGTCTGTTGATCTCTTCGATGATCTGGTATACACGTGGAAGGAGTCTCATGAAGAGGTCTACAGGCCACTTCTCAAGGGCTTCTGCCATGATTGTATGGTTTGTATAAGCACAGCACTTTGTAACAATGCTCCAAGCGTCATCCCACTCAAGGAGCTCCTCATCAACGAGGATACGCATGAGCTCTGCAACTGTTACTGTTGGATGTGTATCATTTAACTGGAAGACAACTTTGTTTGGAAGATCATGAATATCATCATGTGTTGCCTTAAACTTCTTGATAACCTGCTGAACGGAAGCAGATACAAAGAAGTACTGCTGTTTCAGACGAAGCTCTTTACCACTGTAGTGGTTATCGTTAGGATAGAGAACCTCAACGATTGTCTTTGCAAGGTTTTCCTGCTCAACAGCCTTCTGGTAATCACCCTTATCGAAGGAATCAAGGTTGAACTGAACGATTGGCTCAGCATCCCAGATACGAAGGGAGTTAACGATACCGTTGTTGTAACCGATTACAGGGATATCATATGGTACAGCCATTACAGACTGGTAGCCATCCTGGACATATCTGTTTCTGCCAAGCTTTGCGTCATATTCAATACGAACGTAACCGCCGAACTTGATCTCCTGGGAGTACTCAGGACGCTTAACCTCAAATGGGTTGCCGTACTTGAGCCAGTCATCAGGAACTTCTCTCTGCTCGCCATCTACGATCTTCTGCTTGAACATACCGTATTTGTAACGGATCGCACAGCCGTATGCAGGGTAATTTAATGTGGAGAGGGACTCGATGAAGCAAGCAGCAAGACGGCCAAGACCACCATTACCAAGTGCTGCA
>JAZUHQ010000194.1:0-4401 GCA_045641805.1 Lachnospiraceae bacterium | reverse complement strand
AGGATAGGAAATGCAGTAATCTACCATGGATGCAAGTGGTGCATCAGCTTTGTCAATGAAACCAAGTACTTTGGCACCGGCTGCATGGCATTTCTCAACACCCTGGACCATCTCAATGGTGCTGCCTGTTACAGATGAGATGATCACGATGGTACCTTCTCCCACCTGTCTGTTACCTGTTGTCAGGTACTCTGCCGCATTCTCACTGAAGAAACTGAGGGCGGATTTTTCTTTCATATGAACTTCTGCCTGAAGTGCGGAAGCCCATGTGCCGCCGATACCCAGCCAGCAGATATTTCTATAGCCTTCAGCACAGATACCGTCGACGATCTTTTCAATATCACCACGAAGAGCAAGTGCACCGTTCACGCTGTCAATCTGTTTCTGCTCGTCAAATTTTAACATATCTATCTCCATTTCTCCGACCGTATTCCGGTCGAAACAGTTTTGTCGCCCTTCATTCTACCACCTTGGATATGCTTTTGCAACAACCGATAAACAGCTCGCAAAAAGAAAAGGGATGTATAAATACATCCCTTTTCTTTTTGATTTGCTGTTTATCTATCACTCGCCCACTTTAAGTTTCTGGTAGTAGTCGTTGTAGATTGTAAGAGCAGCACCAACGTCTTCCTGGAAGAATACGTTTTCTTTGTAATCGAAATCACGTGCTGGGTCGTTGATGTATGTCTCGGAAGCAACTGCTACAGCTGCATCGTTTGGACAGGAGTATGGGAACTCGTCAAGGTTAGCTGCCATTACTTCCGGCTCACAGATGTAGTTTAAGAATGCATATGCAAGGTCTGTATGCTGAGCACCCTTTGGAACAACATAGAGGTCCATACCAAGCTGGATCGCATCAGTTGTGAAAGGAGCGATCTTGATGGAATCTTTCTCAGCCATAGCCCAGGAAGCGTTACCATCGTATGTAAGTGCTACAGAAGCTGTACCATTTGTAAGGTTCTGCTCTGCGTTACCGTATGCAACAACGTTCTCGTTGAACTTTGTTAACCACTCGTAAGCTTCAGCGATCTCAGCTTCTTCTGTAGAGTTAGGGTCATAGCCAAGTGCGATGAGGGCGATTGGGAAAAGGTTTCTTGCGCCGTCAACTGTGGAGATCTGACCTTTGAGTTCAGGAGCGAGGAGATCATTATAGCATGTGATCTCGATTGGGCATGTCTCGCTATCATAGATAACGTAGATATAGTTCATAAGATAAGGAACACAGTAGTCCTTGGATACCCAGTAAGCATCGTTGAGGTTTGCGGAATTAGGCACCTGGGAAAGATCCAGCTGTTCTACATAACCACCTGCAACGAGGGACTCCATGTAAGCGTCACATGTCATGATCAGGTCGTACTCATCGCCGCCACCTGCTGTTAACTTGTTGATCGCATCCGCATTATCGCTCATGTAGGAAAGGTTGATTGTGCAACCATACTCATTCTCAAAGTTTGCAATGAGTTCATCGGAAATGTACTGCTGCCACATATAAACGTTCAGCTCTGTGCTTGTTACTTCAGCTTCCCCGCCTTCTGCTGGTTTCTCAGCAGGAGCTGCCGGTGCTGGAGCAGGAGCTTCCTGCTTGCCGCCACAAGCTGCGAGTGAGCCTACCATTGCACCTACGAGTGCAAGTGCTAATAATCTCTTTTTCATGTTTCTTTTCCTCCTTATTTTGCGTGTTTCTTTCCAGCGCCCTGGATTAAGTTATTCAAAATCATCGCTACGACGATAACCAGAATCATAATAGTCGCCAGTGCATTGACATCCGGCGTTACACCTGTCTTATTCATGGAAAGGATCAGGACAGGCAGTGTGGACTGTTTGGCACCTGCCAGCATGTTACTCATAACAACGTCGTCGAAGGACAGTGTAAATGAGAGGAATGCAGCACTCATGATGCCAGGGAAGATGTTTGGCAGTGTGACACGAAGCAGTGTCTGGATACGGTTGGCACCCAGGTCCATGCTGGCTTCTTCGAGAGACTCGTTGTCACCACTGATTCGGCCCTTGATCGTGACGATCGCATATGGAATACAGAAGGTACAGTGACCGACCAGGATCGTTCCAAGACCAAGCTTAATGCCGACATTGAGGAAGATGATCAGAAGGGCAACTGCCAGAACGATCTCAGGAACGATGATCGGAATGTAGAGCATGTTGTTGATCAGCTTCTTCATCTTAAATTCATAACGCTTCAGACCAAGTGCACCGATGGTACCGATCACAACGGAGATGATGGTACTTAATACGGCGATCAGCAGAGAGTAGACAAGCGCATCTACCAGTGTTGTATTGGAGAAGAGTTTTGCATACCATTTGGTGGTGAAGCCAACCCAGTAGTAGTTATATTTCTGATCATTGAATGAGAAGATCATCATAACTGCTACAGGCAGATATAAAATCGCATATACCAGGAAGATATAGATATTGCTGAGGATCGTATTTCTTCTCTGTTTTCTCGCTTTCAGGGATAACTGTGCCATCTTATACTACCTCCATATCTTCAATGCTTGCAAATCTTGTATAGATAAAGATCAGCAGGAAAGTGATGAGGATCAGCAGTACAGACAGGGCTGCACCCAGCGGCCAGTTTCGGATGGAACCGAACTGGTTCTTGATAATGTTACCGATGTAGAGGACTTTACCGCCGCCCAGCATATCTGTAACGGTATAGATACCAAGACTTGGAATGAATACCAGGATGATGGCTGAGAAGATACCAGGGAAAGTGATCGGTAAGGTAATTCTTGTAAAGGTGGTCTTCCAGTCGCCGCCAAGGTCAGCGGATGCCTCAAGCAGAGACTTGTCCAGCTTCTCGATCGTACTGTAGAGAGGCAGTACGGCGAATGGCAGCATGTTGGTCAAAAGACCGATGAGAACAAGCTGATCGGTGTAGACGAAAGTGATCGGTGCACTGATCAGGCCAAGCTTCAGAAGCAGGTTGTTCACAGGACCACTTGTCTGGAACAAGAGCAGCCATGCGTTCAGACGCATAAGGGAGTTTGTCCAGAATGGGATCATCAGCAGTGTGATGAGTTTAGCGGCCACATCGGATGGCTTTCTGGCAATAATGTAAGCCATTGGATAACCGATCAGGAGACAGATGACTGTGGTCAGTGCTGCAACCTGAAGGGATTTGATGATGACCTTAAAATAAGTTGGATCAAGGATGGTCTGATAGCTCTCTGTGGAGAACTGATACACGACATCACCGAAGACGCCTCTCGACATGAAACTGATATACACGATATACAGCATCGGAAGGAGTACAAAGATGATCATCCATGCAGAAACCGGACCTGCCATCGCCAGTGCAGGCAGGGTGTTCTTTCTCTTTCGGACAGCGCCGGCAGAAGCTGCCCCGTTGGTGTTACTCATAGGGTGCCTCCTTAAATGCATTTCTTGATGGCAACTGCCTTTTCAGGACTCCAGTAAACGTAGACCTCGTCTTCTTCCTTGTACTGGGATTCCTGTTCAAATCTTGAATATTTCACTTCCTGACCACTGACCAGTGTGATGGCTGTCTTGACAACCGTACCCTGATAGATAAAGTCACGGATCTTACCGGCTAATGTGAAGCCTTCTACCGGTTCTTTGCCCATTTCCATGTATTCAGGACGGATGGAAACGTGCATGTCTTCGCCAAGGGCAAAGCCTTCGCCTTCAACGATCAGATCGCCGGCCTCTGTGGCAACGGTCAGAAGCTTACCATTGACGGCTTTCACTTTACCGTCGAAGATATTGGACTCGCCGATGAATCCGGCAACGAATCTTGTCTTTGGATGCTCATAGATCTCAACCGGTGTATCCAGCTGCTCGATGATACCTTCATGCATAACCGCAATACGGTCACTCATTGTCAGGGCTTCTTCCTGGTCATGGGTAACGTAGATGAAAGTAATACCCAGCTTCTTCTGAAGACGCTTTAACTCGATCTGCATCTGCTTACGAAGCTTGAGGTCAAGTGCGCCCAGCGGCTCATCGAGAAGAAGCACTTTTGGTCTGTTGACCAGCGCCCTTGCGATCGCTACTCGCTGTTTCTGACCACCGGATAAGGCATCCGGTTTACGCTTCTCATAACCTTCAAGCTGTACCATGCGGAGCATTTCCATGACACGCTCATGGATCTCATCCTTTGGCACCTTCTTGATGGTCAGACCGTAAGCAACGTTGTTGTAAACAGTCATATGTGGGAAAAGTGCGTAGTTCTGGAAAACCGTGTTGACATTTCTCTGAAATGGTTCCTTGTTTTCGATACGCTCACCCTCAACTTTGATAATACCTGCTGTCGCCTCTTCAAAACCGGCAACCATACGCAGGGTTGTTGTTTTTCCGCAGCCGGAAGGGCCAAGGAGTGTCAGAAATTCGCCTTCACCGATCTCAAGGTTCATCTTCTTAACG
>JAZUHQ010000193.1:0-5846 GCA_045641805.1 Lachnospiraceae bacterium | reverse complement strand
ATCAGGCCACCTGCCAGACCCTTCATGGCAATAAAGCCTACATTGTATTCCTTACAGAGATTGACCAGTTCGATCTCCTTTGCAGCAGCCATGTAGCTGAATGGATACTGAATGGTCTCGTACAGGCCGGATTTCACTGCATCAATCGCCACCTGGATCTTGTGGGCTGTGATACCGATATGGCGGATCTTACCCTGGGCTTTAGCTTCCAGCATGGCTTCGTACATGCCTGTACCATCCCCCGGTCTGTAGACCTGTGCAGCACAGTGGAACTGATAGATGTCCACATAATCTGTCTTTAAAAGGTTAAGAGAAGTCTCCAGGTGCTTCCAAAAATCCTCCGGATTCTTCGCCATGGTTTTCGTTGCAATAAAAATCTTCTCTCTCATGCCTTCGAAGGCCATACCCATCTTTTTCTCGGAATCGGAATAAGATCTTGCGGTATCGAAGAAGGTCATGCCGCCTTCATAAGCTTTTCTTAAAAGATGAACCGCGTATTCTTCGCTGACTCTCTGGATCGGCAGTGCGCCGAAAGCATTCTGTGGCACCTTGATACCGGTGCTGCCAAGTGTTATCATTTTCATTCTGTCATTCTCCTTCTGGTGATGATATTGTTACTTCGTGTAATCTCTTTTTTCTATTGACCAAACAGCTCAGTGATGATCTTGATAAAGAAGATACCAAGCACTAACAGCATGATCGGTCTGACGGCTTTGCTGCCGCCCTTCTTAAAGAAAGTGGAACCCAGGTAGTTGCCCAGCATTCCAAAGCAGCCTGCCATCAGGCCCAGTGGGATGATGACAACCCCGTTTGTCAGGAAGACAAAGAGGGAGGTCAGGTTGGTGGTCAGGTTGATGGCTTTTGTGATGCCGGCTGCCTGGTTCAGTTTCATACGGGCAATACCTGTCAGCAAAAGCAGGAGGAAAGTGCCTGTACCAGGACCGTAAAAGCCGTCATACATGCCGACCAAAAGGGCTACCGGCATACTCAGCATCACCATTTTTGTCCAGGCGAATGCTTCTTTCCGGTTCTCCAGGTTCTTTGTTTTCAGAACATAATAAGCCGTTACCGGCAAAATAAACAGCATTAAGATTTTGAACAGATGATCATCGATCAGCAGTGACAGGTTGGAGCCTGCTGCTGAACCGATCAGTGCACAAATGACACATGGAATGGCTTCTTTGAGTGGAATAAAGCCACTTTTGGCGAAACGGAAGGTCGTCAGCGCCGTGCCCATGCCGCTGCTCAGTTTATTGGTACCAATGGCATTATGAACGGGAACACCTGCCAGCATATAGGCCGGCAGACTGATCAGACCACCGCCGCCGGCGATGGCATCCACAAAACCTCCCAGTCCTACAAGTAAACAGACGATCACGATCTGCCATATTTCAAGATGCATTGGAATTATCTCCTTTACTTAAATTCTATTGTTTTTATTTTTTCTTCAGTTGCAGAGAAAGAAGTCTGTCAAGATACACGGACTTCATCTGTTTGCTGGCCAGTGCCTGCTTGAGTGGCGGGAGCTTGAGAATCGTGCCGAAGACCGCAGCCATGGCTCTGTGGCTGGCAAAAGCCTGATTATCAAAGATCAGGTTCTGGAGGGTACCCTTTTCAATGGCCTCCACAACAAATCGGTGAGTGCTGTTGACCGGTGTGATGATCTGGATCGGACGTTTATCCAGATGGATAGCTCCCTTCGGGCAGTTTCTGACACAGACGCCGCAGCCAAGACAGATGTCTTCATCCACAACCGCCTTTTTGTCTTTAAGGCTGATGCAGAGTGCCGGACAGATCTTTTCACACTTGCCGCATCCCACACAGTTTTCCCTATCAATCCTTGAAATGAAGTTGGTTGTCGCGATCGGATTCATGGAGCTGAACTTGCGGACAGCGCCCAGTGCTTCACAGCAGCAGCCACAGCAGTTGCACATGAAAGCCGGATTCTGACGGACATTTTCACCGATCTGAACCAGATTGTAATCATAGCACATAGCCAGGATCTCTTTTGCCTCTGACTTATCGATCAGTCTGGTATAACCACCATGTTCGGAAAGAGAACGGGCGACATTGTTAAAGCTCAGGCATGTCTCCATCGGTGCATGCTGCTGGCATTCAATACCCAGATGATAGTTTTTATGTCGGCAGTAACAGGTTCCCACACCGACCAGCTCTGCTTCCTCGATAATTCGGGTTGCACGCTCGTAATCCAGGATGTGGTTGGTATGTTCGGTCATGAGCACCGGTTCCTGTACCATGACACGCATAAGTGGTGTCTCAAGACCTACAAACAATTCTTTGATAAAGTCCTCCTCCACGTTTAAATACTGGTGAAAGAGTTCGGAAAGATACTTCTGATCAATATCGCCTCGTGTGCGCATTAAGGCGAACTCAAAGAAACCGATCATTGGTGGCGGCAGAACGAAACGGCGGGTATCGCCATTCCAGGAGTCCACGATCAGACCTTTCTCACATAAGTGATCCAGCAGTTTTTCTGCTTTTGCTTCGGTGGTTCCCCAGATTTTTGCCGCTTTCTTCAGTGTAAACGGACGGATCGGCAGCATAGCCACCCACTTGGCTTCTTTTTCAGTAAAAAGAACCTCCAGGATCTTTGTCAGTGTCTCAGATGCCGGTGCACCCTGAGTGAACCAATTGATACGATCCTCCAGGTTTCTATATGCATTTTTGGATGTTAAATGTCCCATAGTTGTCCCCTTCATCAAGTCAGATTTATCACATACACCCTATTATACCAAAATACCCCGGGAATGCGAGCATTCCCAGGGTAATATCAAAATATTTCACTTAGAATTATTTATTCCATCACGCCTACAACGTCATTGACTGTAAAGTCAGCGTCTGTGCATGCACGGATGTCTTCTACTGTGTAGCCAGGGGCCAGTTCCATAAGCACCAGACCTTCCGGTGTTACCTTAAAGTAGCAGCGCTCTGTCACGATATCTGTGACACACTTTGCACCTGTCAGAGGCAGTGTGCATCTCTTAAGGATCTTGGAAGCACCGTTCTTCTCACAGTGGTCTGTTGCAACGATGATCTTCTTAACGCCTGCACAAAGATCCATTGCACCGCCCATACCAGGAGCGATCTTACCAGGAACTGTCCAGTTGGCGATGTTGCCTTCCTGGTCTACCTGAAGTGTACCAAGGACGGTTGCATCGATATGACCACCACGGATAAAACCGAAGGACTTGTCATGAGGAACAGCGGAGCCACCCGGTGCGATGGAGATTGGCTGACCACCGGCATCCATCATATCCAGATCCCACTCTGTATAATGAGGTGTTGAACCACAACCGACGATACCTGTCTCTGCTTCCAGGATCAGATCGACACCTTCAGGAAGGTAGTTTACACACATCAGAGGCACGCCGATACCAAGATTAACGAAGTCACCATCATTAAAGAATTTAGCGCAACGCGCTGCAATCAGTTCACGTCCTGTATATGCCATTTTTCTACCTCCTTATGCTTTCTTAGCTGCCTCTTTGGCTTTGATCTTCTCAATCTGACGAGCCCAGGATGGGAACATTGGACGAGCCTCACCCTGTCTTACATAGAGCATATCAACAACCGGATATGGAACATCGATCTCATCAGGACCAAGTTCACCGACTTCTACCAGTTCCTCAACTTCTACGATGACGTAGTCAGCAGCCATAGCCATGTAGTCCTGACAGCAGATGCTGCCGAGACGGAACTGAAGGTTACCAAGTTTATCCGCCTTTGTGGCTTTTAATAATGCGATATCCGCATGGATTGGCATCTCAAGGAGATAATCTCTGCCATTAATGTTCAGTACCTGCTTGCCATTGGCAACTTCTGTGCCAACACCTGTCGGTGTAACGATGGCACCCAGACCATAACCAGCGGCACGGATACGCTCTGCGAATGTACCCTGAGGGATGAATTCAACTTCCATCTCACCAGAGAACATCTGCTCAATGGATTTCTTATTTAAACCAATATGTGTTGTCTCGAATCGCTTAACACGTTTTGCAGCAACCAGCTTACCAACACCCATATCAGGCTGACCGGAAGCAACTGCGATCGCTGTGATATCCTTCACACCCTTTTCGATCATGCCATCGATAATCTCATCTGCTGCAATCTCACCGTGTAAATCTGAAAACATGATTCTCTGTCCGTCATGAATCTTCTCTAATACCTGCTCTAAAGTCGCTAATTTCTGTTTCAACTTGCCTACCGCCTTTCTTCGAATGTTTGACCTTATTGATTAATAAGACGTCCGCTCTTATTTACCCTGCCATACCGCTTTGCGTTTCTCCATAAAAGCGCTGCAGCCCTCGCAGAAGTCCGCAGTGTTGGAGCACTCGTGCTGAGTAGGGTTCTCTACTTCATTCAGATAACGCTCATATGCTGTGAAAGTCGCTGCGTAAACCTGTTTCTTGATATTCTTGTAAGAAACAAGCGGGCCATTGGCAAATTTCTTAGCCAGCTTTTTAGCTGCTGCCTGAAGTTCATCAGGTGCTGTTACCTGATATACAATACCAAGATCTTTGGCTTCTGCTGCACCTAAAGGCTTGCCTGTAGCTGCAAGTTCCATTGTCTTCTTCTCACCAATCTCCTTGCAGAGAAGGTAAGTCGCACCTGTATCAGGTACGAGACCGATATTGACGAACGCAAGAATGAATGCGGCCTTCTCGTCTGCAACGATGAAGTCAGCGGACAGTGCAAGTGGGAAACCTGCGCCTGCTGCAGCACCGTTAACTGCTGCCACGATCATCTTGGACATGGATTTCATACTGTTTGTTAAAACGCCAACTTTACCAATCAGGCCATCCATGTTGACCTCTCCGCCTTCCTGGATCAGCTTGTAGAAGAAGCCGATATCGCCGCCTGCGGAGAATGCTTTACCGGCACTGTTCAGGATCACAGCCTTAACTGCAGGGTCCTTCTCAGCCTGGTCAAAGCAATAGAGAAGCTCGTCAGCCATCTGATCATCGATCGCATTCAGGTTCTTGCCATAGTTCATTGTAATTGTTGCAATGCCCTCTTCTACGGAATAGATAAGTTTCTGAAGTTCCATACATATACCTCCCGTTTTTAAATGATTCCCCATAACCATTCATATGGCATGATGTCATTAATTGAATATTCGATGTGCAAAATATATATTTTCATCAAAAAACACTGAATTAATCATCACTTTGCCATATATTGTATACTTATTTTACCATATTTTCCAGCCAGAAGCAAGTCAGTCTTCTAAAGTGTCAGAATATTCAAGCAACAAAGTCCAATGAAAAAAGGACACAAAAACGATTTCTCGTTTCCATGTCCTTATCGTCATCTCTATTGATTTTTAACCGGATTTCTCCGCCTTGCCAAGTCCGGTCCACAAGATCACTGTACCGATCACTGCCACTGCGGAACCGATAATCAGCAGCGTATCAATACCAAATCGATCGATGACCGTACCTCCTATAAGACTGCCTACCACACTGCTGATGGTGTAGGTCATACTCGCAAACGCCTGTCCTCTGGCTTTATCATGCTCGTCCATCAGATCATTCACATAATAAACAAGTGCCACAGCCATAATACCCCAGCCAAAGATCTGACAGACCTGTACCAGGTAGAAGGTCGTCATGTTGGTTGCCAGAAATGAACCGATGATCTTTAAGGTAAAGAAGACACCGGAAATACGAAGGAGAAGGCTCATCTTCACATTTTTACTGAGGAAAGGAAAGATCACCATAGGAATCAGTTCCAATGTTGCCGCAATCGCGGTTGCTGTTCCCAGCGCACCGCTGTTTCCACCTCTTGGAAGAACCACCTGAAGGCCAAAAGTGTTGATACACATA
>JAZUHQ010000192.1:0-2337 GCA_045641805.1 Lachnospiraceae bacterium | reverse complement strand
CCTAAGAGCTGCAAATACTACTGACGCGGAACTTCGGGATAAGTTCAGGAAACGAATTGCCATATTAGGCTCCTATATCAAACGTTATGCAAATCTGATGATCCTCTCTGCGGAAAATGATACGATCAGTGTCGGTGAGTTTGGCCTTTCCTTTGCAGAGGTGCTTCGCTATCTGAACCTGTACGGTATACCCGGAGAAATAATGAATTCAGCGTCCGGCAGTATCTCTACTGAAAATGCTTTGGCTGTTTTTGAAGCATTTGAAACACTGATAGAGCAAGTACTACCTGCTGTGAGTGGAGTTATTGTGAATATCGCACAAGAAGCAGGTGGGGTGTTGTGCAAGATTGCTATAGAAAATATTCCTTCAAATTGCCGAGATAGCATCACTAGCGTACTAGCGAAAAATGGTATAGTCCCTGGTTTTGAGTATGAGGACAACGTGGGATACTTTACCTTCAAGTTCTTGAAGGGAGGCGATGAAGTATGACACTGTTTCTGGAACTCACTTTTACAGGTCGAGCTGTGTTCGGTTTGTGGACGCTTCTTTTATGTCTCACAGGAATCCTGGGTGTTGTTTTAGCCTGTTCGGTCAAAAGGTATCCCTATGCGCTGGGCTGTATTTTACTATTTATCCCATCCTATGTATTGTGGCAGGTAACGGTATGTTTTCTCTATATGTCTGAGCAGGAACTGACATCGTTATCAGCCCTGTGGCTTGGTCATCTTTCATGCGCTGTCTGGAGTATTGTTCTTCTGTTTCTTACGGTAGGATTTTGGGCTGTTTTATATCAGATCAAACGATATTCCGAAATTTATATAACCCCGCTGATCATCGAACGTTGTGCGGACCAGCTTAACTGCGGCATTTGTTACTGGCAGGATAACGGCCATGTGGTTTTCTCAAATGACTGCATGAACAGCCTCTGTATCCAGTTAACCGGAAAGCCGCTTATGGACGGCATAAGACTCCAAAATGTTATCACCGATACCATTATGCCTGTTGGTGATCGTGTGTGGCAGTTCTCTCTTAGAAATATAGAGTTCAACAAGAAAGTACTTCATGAACTGATTGCATCAGATGTTACAGAACTCTATGTCGAGAGCCGGACACTTGAAGCAGACAATGCCAGACTTGCAAAAATGAATGAAGACCTGAAAGTATATGGTCTGAAAATAGATGAAGCTGTCCGCAGACAGGAAATGCTGCAGGCCAAGGTAAACATTCACGATGAGATGAACCGCCTGATGCTGTCAACGATTGCGGTAGATCTTGAAGATGAAGAGGAATTGAATCACATTTTTTCCTTATGGGGGAAAAATGCGATACTCCTTGGCATGGAATCAAAGGAGAATATGAAAGACGATGCCATCCAGCATCTAAGCGACCTGGCTCAAGCACTGAGCATTGAAGTTCTGTGGGAGAATGATCTTGTTGAGAGTCTGAATCCAAGGCAACGGGAATTATTCTTTGTTGCAGCACGGGAAGCGGTAACGAACGCTGTTAAGCACGGGCATGCGAAAGAGATACATATTTCCTTCACTGAAACGCAAAATGATATTTGTTGTCTGTTTGAAAATACTTGCGATAATGCGATGAAAAATACTCAGTTTACAGGTGGCCTTGCCAATCTGGTGCTCCTTGCAAAGGAGCAGAATGTCGCCGTGCTGGCTGAGGCGGATAAAACCTTCAAATTGTCTTTGATCTATCCCCAAAATGTGTAAAAATCTGCCATATGGCAGAGGTGTACCTCGAGAACTCGGGGTATACTGTTTTATGGATGATTGTGCAACTATACCATTGTATAGTGACAGAGACGAAATGGGAAGGAGGTGCTCAGTGATGACATATAATGTATTGATCGTAGAAGATCAGCCCATGTCTCAGAGACTCATGGAGATCTATGTGAACTCCAGTGAACACTTTACGCATCTGCTCTCCATTACCAATGCCTCCGTAGCACTTTCTGTCTGCAAGACGCAACAGGTTGATCTGATCCTGATGGATGTCCTAACGGAACTTGGACACAGCGGACTCGATGCAGCGGAAGAGATCAAAAAGATCTATCCGGCGATCAAGATCATCATTGTTACCTCCATGCCGGAGTACTCCTGGCTGGAAAGGGCAAGACGGATCGGTGTAGACTCCTTCTGGTATAAGGACGGGCAAAAGGAAGGCTTTCTGGATGTCATGAAACGTACCATGGAAGGGGAGAGGATCTTCCCGGATGAAACACCCCTTGTTCCTATCGGAAACACAACGAACCATGAGTTTACAGAGCGAGAACTGGAGATCCTGAAAGAACTGACGACAGGGGACAGTAATGCAGCAATTGC
>JAZUHQ010000191.1:0-2795 GCA_045641805.1 Lachnospiraceae bacterium | reverse complement strand
TGCCTCTGCTGCTCATTGTGCCCCTGCAAATGTTCGCCTACTATATGAGCGTTCTCCGTGGCTGCGATGTGCATAAACCCCGCAATCTGGCAAAGAGCGTCACCGTAGAGTAAGGAGAGAACCATGATGATGACCCTGTTGGGCCAGATCGGGGTAGTTGCTCTGGTGATGGCAGGCGGTGTAGCCGCCATTATCCTGATGAACAAGGATAACAGGAAATCATGATGAAACCACTGGATATCGGCAAGGTGCACATCGACCATCCGGTTATACTTGCGCCAATGGCGGGTGTTACAGACCTGCCATTTCGCGTCCTGTGCGTTGAACAGGGATGCGGTCTGGTTTATACGGAAATGGTGAGCGCCAAGGCGATTACATATAAGAATAAAAAAACAATGGACCTGATGCCAACACTGCCACAGGAACGTCCGGTTTCCCTGCAGCTGTTCGGCTCTGAGCCGGATGTCATGGCTGAAGCGGCCCGCATGATCGATCATCTGGATTTTGACATTCTGGATGTGAACATGGGCTGTCCTGTGCCAAAGGTGGCAGGGAACGGCGAAGGCTCCGCACTGATGAAAGATCCCAAGCTGGCCGGAGACATTGTCCGCGCACTGGTCAAGGCTTCCTCTCGTCCGGTAACGGTCAAGTTCCGAAAGGGCTGGAATGATGAGATGGTCAATGCCGTAGACTTTGCCAAAGTCATGGAAGATGCCGGAGCATCCGCAGTGGGTGTTCATGGCAGAACAAGGGAACAGTACTATGCCGGCAAGGCAGACTGGTCCATTATCCGGGATGTAAAAAATGCAGTCTCCATACCTGTGCTGGGTAATGGGGATATCTTTTCGCCCCAGGATGCAAAACGCATGCTCGAGGAGACAGGCTGTGATGGTCTGATGCTGGCAAGAGGTGCCAGAGGCAACCCATGGCTCTTTCGGGATATCAATGACTATCTTGAAAGAGGGATCCTTAATGAGAAACCGTCCATCAGGGAAATGACCGATATGATGCTCCGCCATGCAAAGCTTCATATTGAATATAAAGGGGAGTATCTTGGCATCCGGGAAATGCGTAAACACGTGGCATGGTACACGGCAGGATACCCTGGATCAGCCAGAATGAGACAGGCGGTCAATGCCGTGGAATCCTATGAGGAACTGCAGGATCTGCTGAATAGCTGGCTTGCGCATTACAAGGTTCCTGATATATAAAATCAAAGTTGACAGTCCCCAAGGCATAGTCTATAATACTGGAATGTACAATGAATATAATGCGCTCATTGTGAGCACTGCGATTCATAAATGAATGAGAATATATTATTTAAGTGAGGTATAGAAATCATGGCAGAGAAGAAAAATATTGTAACATTTGCAGGTCTTCGTGCTCTTGAAGATGAGCTTTTCGAGCTTAAAGTCAATAAGCGTAAAGAAGTTGCTCAGAAGATCAAAGAGGCAAGAGAGCAGGGCGACCTTTCTGAGAATGCTGAGTACGATGCAGCGAAAGACGAGCAGCGTGATATCGAAGCTCGTATCGAAGAACTTGAGAAACTGCTTAAGAATATCGAAGTCATCGACGAAGACGAAGTAAACCTTGAGTCTATCAGCGTAGGCTGCCATGTTAAATTATTCGACGTTGAATTCGATGAGGAAGTAGAGTACACAATCGTTGGTTCTACAGAGGCAAACAGCCTTGCTGGTCTCATCTCCAACGAGTCTCCTGTTGGTGAAGCACTCATCGGCAGAAAGATTGGCGAGACAATCACAGTAGAGTCCATGGATGGCCCTATTGAGTTCAAGATTCTTGAGATCACAAGAGCACAGTAATCAATCAATTGGGGGTAAAAAAAGTGGCAGAGCAGAATAAGCAGAACAAGCAGCAGCCTGATCTGAACGAGCAGATCGTTAACAGAAGAAACAAGCTCGCAGAGCTCCAGGCAGCAGGCAAGGATCCATTCCAGATCACAAAGTTTGATGTGACTCACCACAGCATGGAAATTAAGAATAATTTTGATGCAATGGAAGGTCAGACAGTAACACTCGCAGGCCGTATGATGCAGAAGAGAGTCATGGGTAAGGCTTCTTTCTGTAACATCCGTGATCTTCAGGGTGATATGCAGTCCTATGTAGCAAGAGATGATCTTGGTACAGAAGAATACCAGGCATTCAAGAAACTGGATATCGGTGATATCATCGGTATCGAGGGTATTGTATTCAGAACAAAAACAGGTGAGATCTCCATTCACGCAAAGAAGATCACACTTTTATCCAAGAGCTTACAGGTACTTCCGGAGAAGTTCCATGGCTTAACAGATACAGATACACGTTACCGTCAGCGTTACGTTGACCTCATCATGAATCCTGAAGTCAGAAACACATTCATCAAGCGTTCCCAGATCATCAAAGAGATCAGAAAGTTCCTTGATGGCAGAAACTTCATGGAAGTTGAGACACCAACACTTGTAAGCAACGCAGGTGGTGCCGCAGCAAGACCATTCGAGACACACTACAACGCACTGAACGAAGATGTTAAGCTTCGTATCTCCCTTGAGCTTTACCTCAAGAGACTGATCGTTGGTGGTCTTGAAAGAGTATACGAGATCGGCCGTGTATACAGAAACGAAGGTGTTGACACACGTCATAACCCTGAGTTTACACTGATGGAGCTTTACCAGGCATACACAGACTACGAGGGAATGATGGAGCTTACAGAAAGCATGTTCCGTTACCTTGCAGAAACAGTTTGCGGTACAACACTGATCAAGTACGGCGATAACATGATCGACCTTGGAAAGCCAT
>JAZUHQ010000190.1:0-2500 GCA_045641805.1 Lachnospiraceae bacterium | reverse complement strand
GGAATCTCACCTACGGAAGTAACCGTATATCCAAATCCAGTCACACGAAGTGTCATCGGTGCATCCGGTGAAATGACGGCATGTCCGCTGACCATTTCCTTATGATCAGCCGCAGTCACATAGTCTGCTGTGATCTTTTTGATCAGGGATTCATTACGTGTACGCATGACGGTATAATTTTTAGGAACCGGTCCCTTGAATGGACGACTGATGACCTTACCGGCAGACTGTGCCTGATCCATTTTAAGGGAGGCACCATCCGGCATTTCAAGGATATCGCCAGGCCCCAATGGTCTTGTCAGTTTGATACTGATCTGGCCCTTCTTTCCCGCTACTGCTTTGCCTACTGCAAGACCGGAGTGATTTGGCCTTTCGATGGTCATCATAGGACGTCCGTTATGCTGCTTGAAATAGCCTTCCGTAAAACCTCCACGGTTATAGAGATCCATCAGTGCTTCTTTCTCTTCCGGATCTACCTTGTAGCCTTCTCTTCCCTTTTCAAGATAGAGATCGCGATATTTACGGTAGACGGCAGCTGTAAAAGCAGCATATTCAGCTTTCTTCATACGACCTTCGATTTTAAGAGAATCAACCCCCGCATCGATCAGATCAGGAAGAAGATCCAGGCTGCAAAGGTCTTTAGGACTCAGCAGATGACCGGATGTTTTCTTTCCATCCTTCTCAAAAGTATAAGGCAGTCGGCAAGGCTGTGCACATCGGCCACGATTACCGCTTCTGCCGCCGATCATACTGCTCATCAGGCACTGTCCTGAATAACAGTAACAGAGGGCGCCGTGGACAAAGGTCTCAATTTCGACGCCTGTGGCATCTTTCATCTCGCGGATCTCTTCAAAAGTCAGTTCTCTTGGAGTCACGATACGGCTGGCTCCCTGCTGAGCCAGGTAAGCGCCATAGTCTCTTCCACATACCGTCATCTGCGTGCTGGCATGAATGTCCATACCAGGGAAATGCTTTTTGACAAAATCAAAAACCCCCGGGTCCTGAACGATGACGGCATCTAAACCCTGTTCATAGTATGGCTTCAGATAAAGATAGAGTTCTTTTTCCAGTTCTTCATTTTTTAACAGTGTATTGACAGTCAGATAGAGTCTTTTCCCATGAAGATGGGCATAATCGATCGCATCCATGAGGGCATCCTGGCCGGGATTATCGGCAAAGGCTCTGGCACCAAACATACTGCCACCGATATAAACTGCATCTGCGCCTGCTCTGAAGGCCGCTTTCATGATCTCATAAGAGCCGGCCGGAGCGAGGACTTCCACTTTGTGTTTCATATAATCTCCCTATGATTCTGAGAAATAAAAAAGCATCTGATCCATATCAGACGCTTTATTCATTGATTTTTCTGATTAAGACTGGTAGCTTCTTGCTTCCAGTTTCACGATCTGCTTCTGAAGTTCATTGATCTCATCTTTCAGCTGATCGATCTGTTTTGTGGATGCTTCAAGCTGCATCTGAACGGAAATAAGCTCATGTTTGAGTTCATATTCCGCATTCTGACGATCATCACGATCTGCTTCCAGATCCTCAATACGCTTTTTCGCCTTATGGTAGTCATCAGCCATATTGAGTTCGAGCAGAATCTTCTGATAATCGCCGCCAAGTCTCTTATAAGCAGGCAGCTGATTCATTTCACCCATCTTGTTATTTATATATGAAGCAATCTTCTGAAGGTATTCTTCACTTTCGTAGCCGCTAAGAGTATAGATCTTACCGCCGATCAATACCTGTACATCTGTTTTGGATGCCAATTTTATATCCTCCTTCAAAATAAGCTGTTCATTCCATACGTTTCTCGTCTGATAAATAATATTATATACAAAATATAAATAAAAACAACCCTATTTTCCTTAAGACTCTCTTAAGAAACATGACCCGTTTATAATCGAATTATAAACCAATATGGGTTCTGGCAAGGTCGGTCACGATACGTCCTCTTGGTGTTCGCTGAAGGAAACCGTTCTGGATCAGATAAGGTTCATAGACATCCTCCAGAGTTCCTGTATCTTCACCCAGTGCTGCCGCCAGTGTATCAAGACCTACAGGACCACCGCCAAATTTTTCGATCATGGTCATCAGGATGTTTCGATCAGCCTGATCCAGACCGAACTTATCAACATCCAGCAGATCCAGGGCATCATTGGCGACACGGTCTGTGATCACACCATCATATCTGACCTGGGCAAAGTCTCTGACACGTTTTAAGAGACGATTGGCGAGTCTAGGCGTACCTCTGGAACGTCTTGCCAGTTCAAGTGCGCCCTGTTCATCGATCGCAACGCCGAGTGTCTTGGCCGAATGTTTAATAATGGTCATGAGTTCATTGACAGAGTAGAATTCCATCTTGCTCACGACACCAAAACGATCACGAAGGGGTGCTGTCAGAAGACCTGCACGGGTTGTCGCGCCAACCAGGGTAAAGCGAGGAAGATCCAGGCGAATGGATCTGGCAGTCGCTCCCTTACCGATCATAATGTCG
>JAZUHQ010000189.1:0-8273 GCA_045641805.1 Lachnospiraceae bacterium | reverse complement strand
CCCAGCTGTATTCTTTCATATATTCATTGCGATACTTATATAAATAAGAGGTATCACCACTGAGCAGGTGATAGTAATCACAGTCCAGCTTTTCCGGAACCACGCGGAGCGAGTTCCATTCCTTCACAATAATGCCCGTATAACCGGCATTTTCCAGGTCCTTGATAGCGATGGAAGTGAGGGTAGAGACATATTTAATGGCTGTTTTATCATCCGGTTTCTTTTCCAGCATATCGGTGACGATATCTCTGGTGGTGACCGGATACCCCTGCTTGTCGATCAGATAAGCCAGCAGCTGTTTGGACTGCTTGCGGGAAAACTTGATGCGTTCTCCATTCTGGTCTAAGACATCGAAGTTGCCAAAGGTACGGACCTTGAGCTGGCCCTTATTGATATCCGGCGTCGTGCAGCAGATGATCTTGGTTGGAACATTTCTTTCGGAAGCAATACGGATGCAGGTGGTGCGGATGCGCTCTCCTCTGCGGTTGGTGAAGGAAAACTCGAAGGAAACCTTATCCTTCAGATGACGGCGGAATCCATCTACATCTGCAAAGTCTAAAAGACGGTCTCTGGTGGCACCGGAAACATCCGAGCGGAGCCATCTTTCGGCCATCTCAGAATAACGGCCCACGAAAGGCATCGAGCCATTGATTATCTCGGTCGTAAATTTATACATGGCATAGAGATCATGCTTGAGATCGATCATGTAGAAATCACGGTAGGAATGGGTCAGATAACTCAGCACATGCGTCAGATTTTCATTGAAGAAGTCACGACGGTACTGCTGTTCCGGATCATCCTGATGTGTATCCGAAGGGATGGCATTCTCCAGAAGTGGTGTCAGGCCGTGGTCAATGTTTTCGATGATGCAGAGATAAACATGCCTGTCAGGTGTATACTCTGTAGCCGGGGTGATCGACATGGAGACCCAGCGGTAAAAGCCACCCAGTTTGCGGCGAAAAAAGAAGAAGAGCTCATCACCGCCGGCACCGAAGTAGTCCTCGATAAAAGTCGGGTTGGTAAAGTGACGGTAACGGTCCTGGTCATCTTTGTGAATGAAATTGGAGTTGATCGCCCACTGACCATTGATGGCCTGTCCGGCTCGTTTGTATCGATTGCGGATAGCCGTTTCGGTTTTGTGTTCTTTGATGACGCGCTCCTTATCATTCGTCAGGTCCCATTTGACAACTTTGACGATCTTTCTGTGGGCACGTTCATAGGTCTCCATCTGGTCGGCCGAAGCCTGGGTCAGTGCCTTGCGGCAGAACAGGATCTCAGGGACATGGTCCCCATCCGGGATAAAGATACTGATGGAAGACCATGAGCATTCGCCATCCATCATGGAGCGAAAGGCGAAGAGCAAACCACTTTCCTTATTGGCAATCTTTTCCCGGAGTGGACCAGGAGACAGATGAACATCGAATAAATACAGATCGTCCGGATGAATCTCGGAACGGGACTGATAGAGCGTGTTGAAGGCCTCAAGAGACATTTCTGTTCCTGCGGGAATAGGCAGCAGTTCATTTTTGATAAAGTGAAGCATGCGCGTTTCAATATTCAAAGCGACGACCGTATCGAAGGCGGTCAGAAATGCGTTCGCAATTAAATCTTTCATCGGTTATCCTCCCTCTACTTAAAGTATACACGAAAAAAGTCTGAAAATACAGTGGAATCCGTAGAACTTCGTGGAATGTGTTAGAACTTTGTGGAACATCTTATGTTAAGATAAAGATGGTAGAAGCTCCCTCTTCTACACTAAATAGATTCTTTCATATTTCAATATCTCTCCTCACACTAGATATTGGATAAGCCCCGGACAGCCCGAACCCCATTCTGTCCGGGGCGTTTGGGTTTAAGAGGTGTTGGAGCACAATCTATGACTATAATAATCCATGCCATTAGTGGATGATTCATGTTACAATAATAAGAAAAAGACGGTAAAGCCGATTTTATAATAGAAAGGAAATGGTAGAGTTGAATATAGAGACAAGACAGAGATTTGAAGAGGAGATGGACCGTTTTATCCGTATGACCGTCCTGATCTGCAGAGATATGGAAGTGAATGAGAAACTCATCGTGGATACATGTGTGATCCAGAGCAACGTGGAAGATCTGCTGGAGGATGATGACCTGTCCGATGCAGTTAGAGATGCGATCATTCAGGTGTGCAACCGCCTGGACGACCTGGTCGATCTTTTCAGCGATGAAGCATCCTTTAACTTCAGAACGGCCATGGATATCTCAGATGATGTGGAGGCTCTCTTTAAAGCGGTTCCACTCAGCTAAATAGAAGAAGACAACAAGGAGGTATGACATATGTTTGAGAAGAAAGAAGAAAGATTCGAAATTGTTTACAGAGAAGGCAGCCAGCTCAAGGACAGTGGTATTATCCAGGTGATGGTCGATAAAGAAACAGGTGTCAACTACCTGTTTGTCAAATCCGGCTACGGTGCCGGCCTGACACCCCTCCTCGACCATGAAGGCAAAGTGGTTGTATCTCCGATCACTTATTAAGAAGATCTGAGAATAGACGATTCTCAAAGGCACTGATCCCTGCCTGAGGCAAAGACCGCAAGGTGGGAGAGAAATTGGAAATCAAAATGCTCCATTCAGAAGAATGGAGCATTTTTAGTGTACAAAATCAGCTGGGTGAAAAAATCATGGTGATCGTTTGATCTTTTCCATGGATTTGCCCTTGGCAAGCTCATCGACCAGTTTATCCAAATAGCGGATCTCCTGCATGAGCGGTTCTTCGATATTCTCAACCCTGATACCGCAGATGGAACCTTTGATCCGTTTTCTGTTGGGATTGAGGGCGGGTGCCTGAAGGAAGAAATCTCCGTAAGTGGTTTCTGAATCCAGAAGCGCTGTAAGATCCGCCTTTGTATAGCCTGTCAACCACTCTGTAATCTCATAGACTTCATCCCTGGTGCGGCCTTTTCTCTCTGCCTTTGCCAAAAGCAGAGGATAAACCTTGGAGAAGCGCATTCCGTATACCTTTTCGTTAGTCATATGTAAGTACCTCATAATGAATCCTATGTATGTTACCAATACCTTACCATAATTCAGAGACAAAGGATATCTGTTAATTGTCAAAAATGAGGGATCAGCTTGGTATTAAACTGTAAGTTCACAATTCGTGCAGCTTCAGCCTATTTACCGGATACGGAAAGAATGGTATGATGGTACTCCATTCATTTAGAAAAGGAGATAAAACGGGATGAGTAAAGAACATGAGATCTGGAATTTGTATGCCTTCAATGGCATACAGAGAAAATTCATCGATTTATTGTGTCAGTACCATGTGCTGAAACTGGTAGATATCGTTTTGATCAGTGAACTCGAGTGTTTCGGTGGCAATCGAATCGGATACGAGTATGGGATTGACAGTCCCGGTTTTCTCGTTGCAGCCGCCAACTGGGTGTTGGATCACTGTCTGGTCACGTCAGATGGTGAGAGACGCATGAAGCGTTTCATGCAGCTGGAGAATATCAGGTAAAAGGGATAAGAAGGCGACTCTTCGGATTTCTTGACATCCCCTGGAGTCGTCAATTATAATTTGTTTACTGAATGAAACGGAAGTGATCAATGTGAGAATTTTTGTAGATGCTGACGGATGCCCGGTTGTTAAAATTGTGGAACGGGTGGCGAAGAAACATAAAATACCTTGTACCTTGCTGTGCGATATCAACCATATGTTAAGTTCTGACTACAGTGAGGTGATCATTGTAGATGCAGGTATGGATGCCGTGGATTTTAAACTGGTTTCCCTGATCCAAAAAGGGGATATCTGTGTTACTCAGGATTACGGTGTAGCAGCAATGGTTCTTGGAAAAGGTGCTCTGGGTATTCATCAGTCCGGGCGTTGGTATACCAATGAGAATATTGATGAACTGCTGATGCAGCGCCATATGGCTAAGAAAGCAAGACGAAGTTCAAAGAAGAGTCATCTGAAAGGGCCTGCAAAGAGAACCCAGGAAGACGATATGCGTTTTGAGGCGTCGTTTGAAAAGATGATCAGCAGAGCAGAAAACGTACTGTACAGGGTCAAACGGATTGACGAAGATCTGGACTTTGGGTGTGAAGAAAGACCTGAAGGCCAGCCGGTCATGGCGCGGGTAACGCTTGTGTATCCGTCTGGTGAGGAGATTATTGTCAGAGCAGAAGATGCCATGCTTTACGATCGTGACATCAATGAAGGTGATCGAGTTTTCTATGACAAGGATCATCGACTGGCAAAAGATAGGGAAGACCCTTACCCGGGTTAAACAAGAATGACGAATTAAAAAAGATGCAGATCCTAGGAGGACACTTTCATCCTCTTTGGCTCTGCATCTTTTGTTTTTGCTAAGTGAGTAACCAGCGCTGACCATCAGGCATATCCATGAGGGTTCCCGGTTTTCTGTCGATGATCTCTCCGGAAGGGTAGTGTCTGAGGATCATCTCTTCGCGGTAATTCGGATCTTCAAACCAGACATTGGAGATCAGGATATCATCTTCCCGGGCATAGATCGTTTCCGTCTCTTCGGTGGCAAACACTGACTGGTCCGGCCAGAGGATTTGGAACTTGCCATCTCTTGCCTCGCGGCTCAGGAAAAGCGGTCTAGACTGAAGCATGAGGTTATAGCAATCGGTGACGATAGACTTATCTGACTGGGCAAGTGTGGACACTTCACCGCTTGTTTCGTCATAGGCTTTGATCATTATCTGACGCTTTTCAAAATGGACATGGAGGATGAAAAGTTTTCCGTTTTCGTAGACGACATTTCCAAAATAAGCGCCTTTTTCCGGCTTGATCGGCTCAATGACAATCCCTTCAGGGTATTTGACGAGGATCAGACGATTGGAAGTGATCTCATGACCGGCTTCAAAAATCTCTTCAGCTTCGTACAGATCGCCGTGGAAATAATCCGATCCCCAGTACCACTTTGAGGTGCCTGTAACCGGACTGAGAGAGGAGATGCCATTTGTTGCGAGTGTTTTTGTGATCCGTTTTTTGTCCATGGGTCGCGTCCTTTCTTCTTGTTTCAGGGATGTTTCTTGCTATTCATCATAACATGTTTTGGATGATTTAGGGCATGCGAATCCTCCTTTGACAAGGGCGACTTTCCGTGGCATGATGGTAGAGTAATGACAATCAAAGGAGGTCGACAATGGATATTTTAGCGATGCTCTATGAACATCAGGATGAGGCCTATGGTGATTTTCAGGCTAAGCTGACACCGGGGATTCCAAGAGAACAGTTTATTGGTGTCCGTGTACCGCAAGTCCGCAAACTGGCAAAGGGGATCATCAAGGATGAGGCCCACAAAGATTTTTTAAAAGCATTACCACATGCTTTTTATGATGAAGACATGCTTCATGGCCTTCTGATCTCAGAGATCAAGGACTATGACTTGTGTATAGAGGAAGTGGAAAAGTTTCTGCCTTTCGTCAATAACTGGGCAGTGTGCGATATTATGTCACCGAAGGTATTTAAGAAACATAAGGAGGAACTGCTCCTTAAGATCAGGGAATGGTCAGCCTCCTCTCATACATACACCTGTCGGTTTGGTATGGAAATGCTGATGACACATTTCCTGGATGCAGATTTTGAGGCTTCTTACCTTGAGATTCCTGCTTCTGTTGTATCCGATGAATACTATGTCAACATGATGATCGCATGGTTTTTTGCGACAGCGCTTGCCAAGCAG
This sequence comes from Lachnospiraceae bacterium, assembly GCA_045641805.1. Taxonomy (GTDB): domain Bacteria; phylum Bacillota; class Clostridia; order Lachnospirales; family Lachnospiraceae; genus Coprococcus_A. The sequence goes on along the minus strand of JAZUHQ010000189.1, from coordinate 2,580 downwards.
TGGGAGGCAACGATTCCTTACATAGAAAACCATCGATTTTCGGACTGGGTGCACCGCAAGACCATTCAGAAAGCCTGTGAAAGTTACAGGATCACCCAGGAACAGAAAACCTATTTGCGCAGCTTAAAATAGAACGAAAAAAGACAACAAAGGAGTGACAGAATTGATGAAAAAGATCGTAGCAGTGAATGCAGGTCCAAGAAATGGATGGAATACAGACAGACTGGTCAGAGAAGCAACCAAAGGTGCTGAAAGCATGGGGGCTGAAGTGACCTATGTCTCTTTATATCAGCTGGAGAAATTTACAGGCTGTATGTCCTGTTTTGCCTGTAAAAGAGAAGAATCCTACGGCAAATGCGTGCTTCAGGATGGTCTGACGGATGTGCTGAAAGAAATCAGAGAATCCGATGGACTCATTATCGGTTCACCGAACTACCTGGCGAATATGACGGCCGGTTTCAGAGCGATCTATGAGCGTATGCTGTTTGAGTCCCTGACATACAGAAAAGAGAATGTTTGCTGCAGAGAGAAACGTATTCCGGTACTGATGATCACAACCAGCAACTTTGCGGAAGAACTCTATTCAACGAACGGTTATAACAGTATGCTGGAAGTATACAGAACCTATTTTAATAAATATATGGGACCGGCTGAGATCCTTGTATGTGGAGATACCCTTCAAGTAAATGATTACAGCCGATATAACTGGACCATGTTTGATCCTGAACATAAAAAGGCCCACCATGAGGCAACTTTTGATAGTTACCTTCAGAAAGCCTATGAGATGGGAAAAGCATTATCGTCCGGTTTCTGAAAAATATAGTGCCTGCAGGCTGGGCAGGTGAGAGCATAAGACATAAAAGAGAATTCCTCCTATGGGATGTACGGATGACATCATACCACAGGAGGAATTTCTTTAGGTCGGGAGATTGAATATAAAGATGGATGGTGCTAGAATTGTATTAAAAGAAAAACAATCGACCAGTAAGAGTACAATATCTGGCTTTGGCCAATAGTAATATGTCATTTTAAGGAGGTTTACTATGGAATTAAAAGGTAGTAAGACAGAAGCGAATTTATGGAAGGCATTTGCCGGCGAGAGTATGGCTCGTAACAAGTACACTTATTATGCAAGCAAGGCTAAAAAAGAAGGCTTTGAACAGATCTCCGCATTTTTCCTTGAGACAGCCAACAACGAGAAAGAGCATGCAAAACTTTGGTTTAAGGCTTTATCCGGTATCGGCACAACAGCTGAAAATCTTCTTGCAGCTGCCGAGGGTGAGCATGAAGAATGGACAGAAATGTATAAAGAGATGGCACAGACAGCACGTGAAGAAGGCTTCTATGCACTGGCTGACCAGTTTGATGGTGTCGCTAAGATCGAGAAGAGCCATGAAGACCGCTATCTGAAGTTGCTCGAGAATCTTGAGAACGACGAGATCTTCAAGAAGTCCGGTATCAAGATCTGGTACTGCCGTAACTGTGGTCATCTTGAGTATGGCACAGAGGCTCCTAAAGTTTGTCCTGTATGTGCACATCCACAGGCATACTTTGAGATCAAACAGGATAACTACTAAAATCGTTTTTAATCTTTGAAGCGTGACAATAGTTCAGGGCACCGGTTTCCGGTGCCCTTTTCATGTCTTAAATAATAATTCCAGTCTCTACTTCTGTCTCCATTCCAATAACTTCCGATAGAGCACTTCTTGGTACTGGTCAAGGTGATAATCATAGCAGTGGGTATCCCCTTCAATCAGCGCGAGTTCTGAGTTTTCATACAGTCCATGTGCCCATGTGGCATAGGAAACAGGAACACTTTCATCGGCTGTTCCGTGAATAATGAAAACAGGGCCCTTGTATGCATGGATGGCTTCTTCTACATGGATGCTTCTTCCGATACGGAGATAGTTGGAAGTGACATATTGGTCCTCTTCCCATAAAGTAAGCGTCTCAGGCAGATGGTCAGGGTCAAAATCTGTTTCAAAGAAACGCCCGCTTCTGCATATTTCCGGAATGAGAAGGGCCGGTGAGAGCGGAAGGATTCCTTTGATCTGGTCTGCTTTCATCGGTGCAATCAGGACAACGGCTAAGCCGCCCTGAGAATGACCGGTCAGATAGATGTCAGAGACGAAGTCCCAGGTGCGAGCTTCGTCAATGATATAAATAAGCTCAGAAACCCATTCGGCAAGATTGTGGTTACAGAAGAGACCATCACTCATGCCATGGCCATACAATTCCACACGGAGAGCGGCGTAACCGGCACGGACTGCACAGTCTGCAGCAGCGATAATGTGAGGTTCTTCCATGTGACCGGTCAGGCCATGCACAATGATCAGAAGAGGGAGTTTGCCGGCATGATCCGGAAGAGCCAGTTTGGCGTGGAGTTTAAAGCCATCTTTATCAATATAAAACTCTTTGTTTTCCATAGAAATCATATTCTCCTTGATGCCTGTTTGCTTTATTGTATCAAATTGGAGGCTTGAGGACCAGCGTTTATGTCTTTTATCGTGAATTAGCAAGAATACCCCATCCGACAGTGTAATTATTACCCAAGTGATAATAGATTCCTTATACATGTCG
>JAZUHQ010000188.1:0-2095 GCA_045641805.1 Lachnospiraceae bacterium | reverse complement strand
TACGCTGACCTTTGCTATCATAGACGATCAAATAAGAATCATATATTTCATCAGATGTTTCCATTCTGTATTTTCTACTAACAAGCGGCTGATATTTATAGACTGCATAGCCATCACGCGGCATCGTCACTTTATATTTCTTGACAGACACCATCGGCTTGGCAGCCGCCATCGCTTCTTCACTCAATGTGGCTTCTGCTTCATACAGAGCATTCTGATCGACTGGTGAATGCGTGAATTCAAGAAGCATCTCCACTTCTGTCGGTTCAGTGATATCCTCATCGCGATAAGCAAAAGTGTAGGTATGGCCAGCTTCAAGGAGTGCGCCTGCTTTTCTCCATAAAGCGCCTACATTTTCAGACATATCTTCAACATCATAGAGCGGACCGGATTTAAAAGCACGTTCACCATTCGCAAAGAGGATGTACCAACCATCTTCTTCCGCTGTAAACGTGAAGTTCTGATTGTTATCCGGCGAAATTGTCACTGTTTTTGGCTCATCGACCACTAATAGATCATTGACATCCACCAATAAACCACCTGATAAAATACCCAGTGCAAAGGTCACTTCTTCCGGATTATAAGTCTCAACGTCATCTTCATCGTAATAGAATGTCCATGAGAGTTTAACATCAATTCGATAGGTGTGGCCAGCCACTAACTCGTAATTACTGTAAGCCGTATGGTTCCAATTGCTCAGAGAAGTGTCCACCACAGGAACCGTCTCACCGGTATCTGATGTCACTTTAACGATGTAGTTTGCCTCTGAGAAATCCTGGTCTCCTTCTTGCGCGGCGAATGCATAAACTGCATCTTCATCCGCTGTCACAGACAGATGGAAGAAGCCATCTGAAGATTTTCTGGCACGGAAGCCATAACGACCAGCATAATCATCCAATTCGTAAGCTTTGCATTTGAAGACATATGGATCGATCGAAAGCACTCCCGGTGATGTCGGATGCGGATCATGTTCCTGCATGACCAGTGTCACATCACCTTCATCCAGAAAGCTCGCACACCAGTAAACCAGATAATAGGTCTCCCCGGCTTCCATATGGATATTAGTGATTCTGAAATTACGGTCATCACCATATTTTGTGCATGGAGCATCTTCTACATACTGCCAAGCTTCATCATAAAGATTGCAGTAGGTATCTTTATCACCAATCGTCAGGATATCATAATCTCCACTCTTTTCAGGTCTGATCATCAGCGCTTTTCGTTCTTCTCTGATATAGAGATCATGTTGGCCAACATCTACAGGTGTATAAGCAGCAGAAATACTGCCGTTTTCATCTACCGGAATCAGAACATAACAACCTTTGCAAATCTGAAGGTAATCTTCATCTATCCATGAAGCATCATTTTCTGGATAATAGAGGCAGATCAGGTTGTCAGCAAAGTCTCTCTCATCCGGGAACTCAGTCATAGGTAATGATCCAAGGAATCTGACTTCATGAAGGTTATCCGCACCCGCAAATGTATCATCCATTTGGGTGATACTTGCCGGAATCGTAAGGTGAGTTATCTTCTCACAGCCCTCAAAACAACCTGCACCCAGTGTTTCGATACCTTCCTCCAAAATGACTTCCTCAAGATTGCTGCAGCCAACGAAAAGGCCTGTTGGGAGCTTTTTAACAGAACCCGGAATACGTACAGAAGTCAGCGACTTGCAATCACTGAATGCATTCTCAAATAAACCATTCAATGAATCCGAAAGCACAACTTCCTGAAGGTTAATACATCCATTAAAATTGCCTGCTTCGGTAATACCTTCCTCAATAACGATCTTTTTGATCAGAACATTGTACTTATACCAGAAATAGCCTTCGTCATCATGATACATAGGACCGGTACCGCTGATAGTCAGCGTACCCTCTTCGTCAAGTACCCATTCTGCATGATCGCCGCAATAATTGGAAACAGTGGTAAGAATCGGTGGTCCGATGCGGAGATTAAAGGTGTGGTCTTCTTCCAGCTTTTCAGGCAGAATGACTTTCAGATAATAATAATGGCCTGCTTCCACCTCAAAACATCGCATATCCAGTGGTCGGTTTTTGAACTCAAAGATGCTGATGAGCTTTCCCTCATCTTC
>JAZUHQ010000187.1:0-3307 GCA_045641805.1 Lachnospiraceae bacterium | reverse complement strand
TAAGACCGCTTGGCCTCCGACTTAAGACTAAACTTCCAAAGGAACAATACAATTAAGGAGGAGACCCAATGAACGTATTAGCAATCGCAGGTGGCGCAGGCGCGTCTATCGGTATTCTTGTCGCTTACATCGCAGTATTCGCAGTATTAATGTACTTCTTATCTGTACGTCCTAACAAGAATCGTCAGAAAAAGATGGATGCAATGCTTGCTTCCCTCGCTGTAGGTGATAGCATTCTTACAACAAGCGGTTTCTACGGTGTTGTTATCGACATCGCTGAAGAAGTTGTTGTTGTTGAGTTCGGTAGCGATAAACACTGCCGTATCCCAATGCAGAAGGAAGCTATTGTCAGTGTTGAGAAGGCTGACGGCAGCGACGAATAATTCTTCAACCTAAGAAGAAATGCTTCAAAATAAAAAGGATCGTTTTCATCTGAAAACGATCCTTTTTATTTTCCTGACTACTGTCTGAGTTTTTCAAGAACGTCGTAAGGAATGACCAGATGGCCTTTGCCCTTGCCGATCTCGATGTGAGGTTTGTTGGCACCATGGAAATCGGATCCGCCGGATAAGCGGAGGCCAAAACGCTTGGCCAGTTCTACGGTATAGATCTGATCACCGGTGGTGTTGGTGGAGTAGTAGGCTTCAATGCCGACAAGTCCGCACTCTGTGAGGAGAGCGACATATTTTTCCAGTGTCTGGCGGCCGACTTTATAGAGCATAGGGTGAGCCAGGATCGGAATGCCGCCGGCTTTTAGGATGAGCTCGATGGCTTCCTCAGGTTTCACCGTTGTTCTTGGAATATAGAAAGGCTTGCCATCGCCAAGGTACCGGTCGAAAGCTTCACTGACGCTCTTTACGATACCGTGTTTTTTCATATAGGAACCGAAGTTGGCACGGGTCAGAACACCGGCGCCTTCTGTTTCGATGAGTTTTTCTATGGTAATGTCCATGCCGGCATTCTGCATGAGCCGGATCATCTGTGCATTGCGGGCATCACGGATGGCCTGCATCTTTTTCATCGCGGCGCTGAAATCAGGGGACGTCTCATCGATATCCAGGCCTACGATGTGGAGCTCTGTGTGATCTTGCCAGGCAGCCAGTTCGACGCCGTTGACCAGTTCAATGCCGATTTCTTTGGCGGTTTCTCTGGCCTCAGGAAGGCCGTCGGTAATATCATGGTCCGTCAATGCAAGGGCACGCAGTCCCATGGCTTTGGCGTGTCTGACCAGCTCGGATGGGGTCAAGGTGCCGTCTGAGACGGTTGAGTGTGTGTGAAGATCAATTCTATCCATGTGAATTCCTCCTTGTGGCAAGTATAGCAGAAGCCTCCGGTCTTTTCAATGCTTGTCGAGATTGTCGAAAACAGCCTTAGTGACTTTGTCAGATGTTTTTTTAGTCTCTTCCTTCTATAATAGAGTCACGAATCAAACCACTGATTGAGAGTGTGACTTTTTTTGAATGGGAGGGGACGATGATGTCAGGTGATCGAAAAGTAAGCAGGTGGATGAAAGGACTGGGGCTTTTGATAGGGCTTTTGGGGTGTGTCTTTATGCTTGGGAGTCTGGGGCTTTTGCTGCAGGCACGGCAGCAGGCAAGCCTCTATGCACTGATCGGGCGCTATATTTTTGCGGATCAGATCCTTTCAGATGGATCCGATCTTTACAGGGAGGCGGTGCCGGATCATATTCGGGTCGTGCTTCCGGGCCAGGAGGAGGAAGTATTTACAGGCTGGGACAAACTGGCAGGCATGAATCAGGAGGTGGTCGGCTGGATCAGCCTCCAGACAGGGGCAGAGTACCCGATCCTTCAGGGGAAAGATAATGCCTATTATCTGGATCATGACATTTACGGCTTTTCCAACAGTCTCGGCGCAATCTTCATGCACTATGCGAACAATCCGGATTTTTCAGATGTCCATACCATCATTTATGGACATAACACTGTGGATGGGTCTATGTTTGGTGACAATGACCGCTATCTGGAGCCGGCTTTTTGGGAAAAACACCCGGACTTTACCATCTTTACGAGAGAGGCCAAACGCACCTACAGAATCTGGAATGTCATGAAAGTGGAGGATGCAGGGGAGGCCTATACAAGACTCTTTCCGGAGGATGCGGTCTTTGAGACCTATGTCAGAGATATGGAAAAACTGAACAGGCTTGAGACAGATCAGGTGCCTCAGGTGGGGGATCAATTGGTCAGTTTGTCGACCTGCTGCGACCATGCCACCCGAAGGCTGGTCATACAGGGAATCCTGACAGAGACGGAATATAAAAATGAAGGGTTTTAATGGCTTTTTATAAAAATAGCTTTAAAAATAAAAATGAGTGTGTTATAATGTTTCAAGTCTATAAATATAAGGAGGAGTATACTATGAAACGTATCAAATCACTTAACACCAGAAATATGAAGAACAGTATGGTAAAAGGCGGATGCGGTGAGTGCCAGACATCTTGTCAGTCTGCATGCAAGACTTCCTGTACAGTAGGCAACCAGAGCTGTGAGAACAATAAATAATTGATGAGTCAATTAGTGTTATTCTGATTGCGATGAACCAGTAGGTGAATGGAGCAGCGGTTCAGTCATGGATCGCTGCTCATTCATGTGCTTACTTATGGGGCGCTAAGGCGCACAAAAATGGATAACGTAAAAAAGGCGGAGCAAGAGTCCGCTTTGTTTGCGTATTTGGAATTTACAGTTAGTTAGGAGTAGTATTTAGTGATTCACCAGTATAAGAATAATGGTTATAACATCGTTATGGACATCAACAGTGGTGCCATCCACGTGGTCGATGATCTCGTCTATGACATCATTGCCTTATATGAGAGCCATGAGAAAGCAGCCATTATCGAGATGCTGTCCGACAAATATCCGGGTGAGGATTTTGAGGAAGCATTTGAGGAAATAGAAGAATTAATCAAGGAAGAAAGTCTTTTTACAGAAGATATCTATAAACAGTATGTGATCGATTTCAAGCAGCGCAAGACAGTCGTGAAGGCTTTATGTCTCCATATCGCCCATGATTGCAACCTGGCCTGCAAGTATTGTTTCGCAGAAGAAGGAGAGTATCATGGCCGCAGAGCGATCATGAGCTACGAAGTGGGCAAGCAGGCGCTGGATTTCCTGGTGGCCAATTCCGGCACCCGCCGCAATCTGGAGGTGGACTTCTTCGGCGGTGAGCCGCTGATGAACTGGCAGGTCGTGAAGGATCTGGTCAGGTACGCCCGCTCCATCGAAAAAGAAGCGGGGAAGAACTTCCGCTTCACGCTGACCACCAACGGTGTGCTGATCGATGATGATGTGAT
>JAZUHQ010000186.1:0-6120 GCA_045641805.1 Lachnospiraceae bacterium | reverse complement strand
TCGGAGCAAACTACGGCATTTGAGGAGTTATACAGAAATGATAAAAGTTTTATTCATTTGCCACGGCAATATTTGTCGTTCGCCGATGGCGGAGTTTGTTATGAAGGAGCTGGTGGAGAGGGAAGGTCTCTCTTATGAATATGAGATCAAATCTGCTGCAACCAGCACGGAGGAAATCTGGAACGGAAGAGGAAATCCGGTGTATCCACCTGCAAAGAGAGAGCTTGCAAGACATGGTATTTCCTGCGAAGGAAAGCGCGCTGTGCAGGTGACAAAGGCAGACTATGCCCACTATGACTACCTGATCTGTATGGACCGTCATAACCTGCGCAACCTGGAACGAATCACTGGTCCGGATAAAGACCATAAGGTAAGTCTCCTTCTGGATTATACATCTGATATGAAGGGATGCTCGATTGCGGATCCTTGGTATTCAGGGGATTTTGTGACAACTTATAATGAAGTCCTGAAGGGCTGCGAAGCACTTCTGGCATTCACAAAGAAAACGTTGTAGAGAATAGCGTTTAGTGGAAAAACGGTCATTTCGATAAAGAGGTGAGTGGATGAAACAGCTGATGACCCCTTGGGGGGAAAAGATATATAAGGAAAGACAGACAGAGGGTATTCTTTCTGAATACCCGAGACCACAGATGGTCAGGGATTCTTATTTCAATCTGAATGGACTTTGGGAGATCGCATTCAGTGAAGATGAGCATAAGCCGGGTGTCTTTGACCGTCAGATTCTGGTGCCTTTTTCTCCGGAATCCTTGCTTTCCGGTGTACAGGAGCAGTTGAAACCAGGGCAGTGGCTCCATTACCGAAGGAAGTTTATACTTCCTGAAGGCTTTTGGAAAGATAGAGTTCTTCTGCATTTCGGGGCAGTAGACCAGGAGTGCAAGGTTTATGTGAATGGTAAACTCGCAGGCAGTCATTTGGGTGGCTACAACGCCTTCTCTCTGGATATCACAGATGATCTGTGCGAGGGCGAGAATGAACTGATGGTTTCCGTACAGGACCAGACAGAAAAGTCTCCGCATGCCAGAGGCAAACAGAAACTCAAGAAAAAGGGAATGATGAGTTATCTTTTCTATACGGCTCAGAGCGGCATCTGGCAGACGGTATGGATGGAGAGTGTCCCTAATCTTTATATTGACCAGCTCCGCATCCTGCCAAAGTATGATGAGGCCTGTGTACAGATTGATTTCTGGAGCAACCGAAGCGTTTTTGAAATGCTTGTGGATGTGATCATCCTGGCGGATGGGGTGGAGGTTCGCAACCTTTCCGAGAGTGACAGGAAACAGCACAAGGCAGAACACTACAGAATAACGATGGATCTGCCTGATTTCAGAGCCTGGTCACCGGAGGATCCTTTCCTCTATGATATGATCCTGAAGTTTGGAGAGGATGAGATCCACACCTATTTTGGTATGCGTAAAGTGAGCGTCGGAAAAGACCAGAAGGAAATGCTTCGCTTCATGCTGAACAACAAGCCTTTCTTCTATGCGGGTGTTCTGGACCAGGGATACTGGCCGGAATCGCTGATGACAGCGCCATCCGATGAAGCCCTTTTATATGATCTTCAGAAGATCAAGGCCATGGGTTTTAATACAGTCCGCAAACATGTGAAAGTGGAATCGGACCGATTCTATTACCACTGTGACCGTCTGGGCCTGATGGTATGGCAGGATATGCCAAACGGCGGTGGAGAGTACAACATGACCTTCGTCACCTATCTCCCGAATATCAGTGACAGTTTCCAGCGCCATGTGAAGGATAATGATTACGTGGCCATGAAGCGTTTGGATGCAGCCGGCAGACGCCAGTATTATACAGACCTGAAGGGCATGGTGAGACAGCTCTTTAATCACCCATGCATTGCCGCCTGGGTGCCATTCAATGAGGGATGGGGACAGTTTTCTGCAGATAAGGCGACGGCACTGATTCGGAAGAATGATCCTTCCAGACTGGTCAACGAGGCTTGCGGCTGGTTCGATCAGGGCGGCGGCGATATCTATTCGATCCACAACTATATGCACAAGCTCCGCGTGAAGCCACAGAAAGATCGTGTGGTGGCGCTGACAGAGTGCGGCGGCTATGCCTATGCTGTAGAGGACCATGTGGCCTGTAAACGCCGTTTTGGTTACAAGACCTATGAATCTATGGACGCGTTCAGAGAGAGCTACAAAGCCCTTATAGAGGACCAGGTGATGCCTCATGTGGCGAATGGTCTGAGCGGCATGATCTATACCCAGACGAGTGATATCGAAGAGGAGACCAACGGCCTTATGACCTATGACAGGCAGATCACCAAGTTTGATGAAGCAGAAATGGCGGCCATCAACCGTCGCCTGATTGATTCGCTGAAATAAATACAGAACAAAAAAGGACTTCGCAAATGCGAAGTCCTTCTGTTTTAATTTGCCTCAATCCACTTGGCATAAAGTGTCAGGTCATTATAAACTGTCTCATGCTCAAAGTCATACTTCTCATAGAAAGCTTCCTCGAAGTACCAGCCATCGAAGATATAACCATCTCTGGTTGGATCTTCAGGCTCTTCTAAGTACTCACCATACATATGACGCTGAGGAGGGACATCGGTACCACCATTGGAATCGAATTCGATCGTATAACCTCTGCTCTGTAATCCAATAAAGATAACAACAAAGATGGCGATGATACCAAGTGCGATCACTTTATCAAGTGTCTTAACGGAAATCTTGACGTTGCGGTACAGACCACGGAATTCCCTGGGTTTAGGGGATTCCTTCTGTACCTCATTTTTATCTTGTTCACTCATAATCGATTATTCGAAGTAGAAATTACTTACGAACAAGGTACTTACGCATATCGATTGCGCAGGATACAAGGATTACAAGACCTTTAACGATGTAAAGGATGTTCTGGTCAACGGACAGGAAGTTAAGACCTGTGAAGATCAGCTGAAGAAGAAGTACGCCGACAACGATACCGGAGATCTTACCGATACCACCGACGAAGGATACACCACCGATAACGCAGGCAGCAATAGCATCGGCCTCATAGTTGAAACCTGTAGAACCATTGATGGAAGCGATACGAGCGCCTTCGAAGAAACCTGTTAAGGAGTAAAGAACACCAGCGAGCATGAATACGATGATGATTGTATTGAATACGTTAACACCGGATACGTTAGCTGCTTCTTCGTTAGAACCAACTGCGAACATGTTCTTACCAAGAATAGTCTTGTTCCAAACAACCCACATAACTGCTGTAAGAATGATAGCGAAAAGAACGTATCTAGGAACAGCTACACCACCGATCTTGAAGAGTGTACCAGTGATGAGGTTACGGTAACCTTCTGTAAGGGAAGAAAGTGTCTGACCATTGTTATCACCCATCTTGAGGTAAAGAAGGATAACACCGTAGAGGATCAGCTGAGTGGAAAGAGTAACGATGTAAGGATGCAGTTTAAATTTAGCCATACAGAAACCGTTAACTAAACCGATGATTGCACCAACGATAAGAACAAGAAGGATTACGAGAGGAATAGGAAGTGGATCCATACCTACGAAAATCTTGTTAGCAGTTGTGAGTAAGGAACCGGAAATAACGGCTGCAAGACCTACTGCACGACCTGCGGAAATATCAGTACCACCAAGTACGATACAACCTGCAACACCAAGAGCGATTGGCATTCTGGATGCTGTCAGGGAAATGATATTAACGATAGAAGCTGGTTTTAAGAAAGCAGGTACTCTGATTGCAACAACGATTACAAAAAGAGCAATGATGATATACATAGCGTTATTGAACAGTAAATCGGTAATATAACGCTTCTTGTCCTCTGGGGACATGCTGGAAAACTTAGCCATTGACGATTCTCCTTTTATACATATTTAGTAGCAAGTGTCATAATTTCTTCCTGAGTAGCTGTCTTAGCATCTACAGAGCCGGCAAGACGACCACCGGACATAACCATGATTCGGTCACATACGCCAAGAAGCTCAGGCATTTCGGATGAAACCATAAGTACAGTTTTACCCTGCTTAGCAAGATTGATGATCAGTTCGTAGATCTCGTACTTAGCACCAACGTCGATACCACGAGTTGGCTCGTCGAGAAGCAGTACTTCAGGCTCTGTCAGAAGCAGACGTCCAAGAATAACCTTCTGCTGGTTACCACCGGACAGGCTTCGGATCTGGGTCATCTGATCTGGGGTCTTGATATGCATTGCATTGATAGACCATTCGGTTGCTTCAGCCATCTTCTTATCGCTGAGGAAACCGTTCTGTTTATACTTAGGTAAACTGGAGATACAAGTATTCTCACGGATAGAACGGATACCAAGGATACCTGTTGCACGACGTTCCTCAGTAGCAAGTGCGAAGCCATTTGCCATAGCATCTTTTGCATTGTTGATCTTGAGTTCTCTGCCGTGCAGATAGATCTTACCGGATTTCTTTGTAGCTACACCGAAGATTGTTTCAAGTGTTTCTGTACGACCGGAACCATCCAGACCTGCGAAACCTAATACCTCGCCTCTGTGTGCCTCAAAGCTTACATCTGTAAGCAGAGAGTACATACCAGTCAGGCCTTCAACCTTCAGAGAAACTTCTTTGGATACTTCGTTTTCCTTTGGTGGGAAACGGTTTGTAAGTTCACGACCAACCATGAGCTTGATGATCTTATCCATTGTAAGATCAGCTGCGCGCTCTGTAGCAACCCATGTACCATCTCGCATGACTGTCAGATCGTCGGAGATACGAAGGATCTCGTCCATCTTATGGGAGATATAAAGGATACCACAGCCACGATCACGAAGCTTGTTGATGATCTTGAACAGATGCTCTACTTCCTGCTCATTAAGAGAAGATGTAGGCTCATCGAATACGATGATCTTGGAATTATAGGATACAGCCTTAGCGATCTCAACCATCTGACGAAGGGAAACCGGCATAGTGCTCATAATAGTCTTAGGGTTAACGTCAATTTCAACTTCCTTCAGGATCTGGATTGTATCATCGTACATTTTCTTCTCGTCTACGAAAAGACCCTTCTTAGGGTAACGACCTAACCAGATGTTATCCATAACGCTTCTCTTGAGCGCCTGGTTCAGCTCCTGATGTACCATTGCGACACCACTCTCAAGCGCTTCCTTGGAGTTTTTAAAGTTGATTGGCTTACCTTCCAGGAAAATATCACCTGTATCTCTTGAGTATACACCAAACAGACACTTCATCAGTGTTGATTTACCTGCACCATTTTCACCCATAAGGGCATGTACAGTACCTGGACGAACGGTAAGGGATACGTTATCCAGAGCTTTAACGCCCGGGAAAGATTTACTGATATTCACCATTTTCAGGAGAATGTCTTTATTGTTATCCAAATGGATTCCCCCTTCCTTTCACAAAAAGTACGGAATTATTATTGTTTTCAAAAAACGATAGCCGCACATTTTTTTATGTGCGGCCATCCAAGTTTACTTTATAATGCTCTGTTTTTTACAGATGACGCATTAGCTATTGAATTTAAATCTTATTCTTCGCCTGTGTATGTGGAGTAAGGGATGTTAATTCTCCAACCACCGATCTGCTCTTCTTCAGGAACGTCTGTGTACTTGTCCTGACCAGCAAGGATGTTCTGAGCAACCTTAACGATCATGTTAGCCATACCTTCAGCATCCTGCTTGATTGTACCAACCATTGTACCCTCAGCGATAGCTGCCTTAGCTGCATCTGTAGCATCTACACCGAATACTGGGATGTAAATGCCATCGCCTGTGTTGTAACCAGCTGCCTGAAGAGCGGAGATGGAACCCATAGCCATTTCGTCGTTGTTACAGATAACAAGCTCGATCATGTTGTTGTTAGCTGTGGAGTACTGGGAAAGAGCTGTCTGCATGTAATCCATAGCTGCTGCTGCGGACCAAGCTGCGTTCTGGTCTACAAGGTACTTGGATGTGTTAGCTGGATCGTAGAATACAAGTGCTGGCTTGCCTGCTTCTGCAAGTTTAGCATCTGCATTTTCCTGACCATATTTTGTACGAGCGATAGCTTCCATGTTAGCCTCATCACCCTTGAACATGATGTAGGAGATCTCGCCGTCGCCGTTAAGGTCAACGTCATCATAGTTAGCTAC
>JAZUHQ010000185.1:0-2769 GCA_045641805.1 Lachnospiraceae bacterium | reverse complement strand
GTTCTGACAGCGGAAGGTATTTACAAGTATTATGAGAAAAACCCACCCGGCTATTTTGAAATGGAGACCATGAAGAAGTTCTTCACGGTGGATGATCATTGCTTCTGGGACAGCGAAGGCGATGATAACGATGGTGGTAATGATCAGGATGATTCCGATGAGAATCAGAATGATGAGAATGAAAAAGATCAGAAGGATCATTCTGATAAGAATAAAGAGCAGCAGGAACAGGAAAAGAAGTGGCAGGAGATCTCTGAAAAGATGAGAACCAACATGGAAACCTATTCCAAGGATGCTGCAGATATGGCGGGAGACCTCTATGAGTACATCAAGGTCGTAACCCGTGAACGCTATGATTACAGAAAGTTCTTAGGGAAGTTCACCACACTCCGAGAGGAAGTGAAACTGGATCTGGATAGTTTTGATTACATTTACTATACCTACGGTCTGGAGCATTACGGCAACATGCCCCTGATCGAGGCGCTGGAGTATAAGGAAGTCAAGAAGGTGGAAGAACTGGCCATCGTCATCGATACATCGGAATCCTGTTCCGGTGACTATGTCAGACGTTTCCTGGAGGAGACCTTCTCCATCCTGACCAACAGAGAGAACTTTTTCAAAAAAATGAACGTGCATATTATTCAGTGCGATGCCAAAGCCCAGGTGGATGATCTGATCACCTGCGAAGCTGATATGCGCCGCTACATGGAGAATTTTAAACTGATCGGTTTCGGTGGTACGGATTTCAGGCCGGCCTTCGACTACGTGAATCAGTTATGCCATAAAAAAGTCTTCCGGAAACTGAAGGGTCTGCTCTACTTTACGGATGGTTACGGTACCTATCCGGCCAAGCGCCCACCTTACGATGTGGCCTTTGTTTTCCTGGAAGAAAACTACAATGACAGAGAAGTCCCACCATGGGCTGTCAAACTGATCCTCGGACCTGAGGATATCAAAATGGAGGATTGACGAGATGAATATTAAACAGGCAAAAGATGAGATCAAACATACCGTGCAGGCTTACCTCAAAAAGGATGCCTTAGGCGATTATGCCATTCCTGTGATCAGACAGAGACCTGTCCTTCTGATCGGCCCTCCGGGTATCGGTAAGACAGCGATCATGTCACAGATTGCCAGAGAGTGTCGGATCGCGCTGGTGGCTTATACGATCACTCACCATACAAGACAGAGTGCGATCGGACTGCCTTATATTGAGCATAAGATGTACGATGGCAAGGAATATGCCATCACAGAGTATACCATGAGTGAGATCATTGCTTCTGTCTATGAGAAGATCGAAGCAACAGGCATCAAAGAAGGTATTCTTTTTATCGATGAGATCAACTGTGTATCCGAGACACTGGCACCTACCATGCTTCAGTTCCTTCAGGGCAAGACATTCGGTAATCACAAGATTCCTGAAGGCTGGATCATTGTTTCCGCAGGTAACCCACCGGAATATAACCAGTCTGTCCGCGAGTTCGATATCGTCACACTGGACCGTGTCAAGAGAATCACGGTCGATGAGGATTATGGTGTATGGAAGACTTATGCTTATGAGAATAAGCTGCATCCGGCGATCATTTCCTATCTGGACATTAAGAAAGAACACTTCTATAAGATTGAGACAACGGTAGACGGCAAGGAGATCGTGACCGCCCGAGGCTGGGAAGATCTGTCCAAGCTGATGCAGGTCTATGAAGAACTGGAGATTCCTGTCGATGAGTCAGTCATCATTCAGTATATCCAGAACAGAAGAATCGCCAAGGATTTTGCAAATTATCTGGATCTTTACAAGAAGTATCAGACAGACTACGATGTGGAAGCTGTTGTGGAAGGTAAGATCAAAGCCTCTTCCCTGGATCGTATTCAGAGGGCTTCTTTCGACGAAAAGCTCAGTGTTATCAACCTTCTGATCAGCAAACTGACAGCAGTTTTCTCCGATGTCTATGCCCAGGATGCTTTTGTCAGAGAGCTCTATGAGATCTTAAAAGAACTGAAATTCCTCTATTCCAAAGCACCTGCGGATGGTTCCAAAACCATTCAGATCCTGACAGACAAGATCACACAGGTGGAGAATGATCTGCTGGCTAACAAGGAGCGCAACCTC
The DNA here is from genome assembly GCA_045641805.1 of Lachnospiraceae bacterium. Lineage (GTDB taxonomy): Bacteria > Bacillota > Clostridia > Lachnospirales > Lachnospiraceae > Coprococcus_A. The sequence continues at coordinate 659 of JAZUHQ010000185.1, read as the reverse complement.
TATGATGCCGGCAAAGTCATGGCACTTAAGCAAGTCGTCCGTGCCCTTGAAGGTTACAGAGCTTATATCGCACAGAGTGATATCTCCGATCCTGCAAAGGCCTTCGATTACATCCGTACAACGTTTGCGAAAGACACAGCGCTTCGTAAGGAGATGATCGCTCATGCGAAGGTCAATCTCGAGAATGCCTTCCTCTTTATGGAGCAGGCTTTCGGTGAGACCCAGGAGATGGTTATCTTTATTACAGGCTTGAATATCAATACATATTGTGTTAAATTTATCAGAGACAACGGATCTGCAAAGTATGACAGATACAATAAATCCCTTCTTTTCAATGAGAAGAGAGAGTCCATCCTTGCAGACATTGCTGAGATCAACGAATTCGAGAGATTCCTTGATTAATCACAGCACGGCGCGTGGCTCAGTTTGGGAGAGCGCATCGTTCGGGACGATGAGGTCGCGTGTTCGAATCACGTCGCGCCGATTAAAAAAGCTTATCCCATTTATGGGGTAAGCTTTTTTGTCTGTATAACGAGGTGCAGACATACTACCTTTATCGGACGGAACACACTGCGTTCGGGCGCAGAGGGCTCACGACGTCCGGGGGACGTCGGCATTGAGCCGACCGAAGCGGAGCGGAGACCGCGTGTTCGAATCAT
>JAZUHQ010000184.1:0-2317 GCA_045641805.1 Lachnospiraceae bacterium | reverse complement strand
TGGTCTTCGTCTGGGTACACCATCTGTAACATCCAGAGGAATGAATACAGAGGATATGGATCAGATCGCTGAGGCTATCTCCATCGTAATCAAAGAGGGTGAGGCTGGTATTGAGAAAGCAAAGGCAATTGTTGAGACACTGACTGCTAAATATCCTTTAAATTAATCGAATCTGTAATACAAAACACAGGAGAACATAAAACTATGTTGGATATCAAATTTTTAAGAGAGAATCCGGATATTGTAAAAGAAAATATCAAGAAAAAATTCCAGGAGCATAAGCTTCCAATGGTAGACGAGGTGATCGATCTTGATCAGAAATCCCGTGCTGCTAAGGGTGAAGCTGATGATCTGCGTGCACAAAGAAATACTCTTTCCAAACAGATCGGTATGCTGATGAAACAGGGCAAAAAAGAGGAAGCACAGGCTGTGAAAGAGCAGGTTGCAGCTAATGCAGCTCGCCTTGCAGAGCTTGAGACTCTTGAGCGTGAGTATTCTGAGAAAGTTACAGAGATCATGATGAAGATTCCTAACATCATCGATCCTTCCGTTCCAATTGGTCCGGATGACAGTTGCAACGTCGAGATCCAGAAATACGGTGATCCTGTGACACCTGATTTTGAAATTCCTTATCATACAGAGATCATGGCTCAGTTTGATGGTATTGATATGGAGGCTGCAGGTAAAGTGGCTGGTAATGGTTTCTATTACCTGATGGGTGATATCGCCAGATTACATTCTGCTATGACTGCATATGCACGTGATTTCATGATCGATCGTGGTTTCACATACTGCATCCCACCTTTCATGATCCGTTCCAACGTTGTAACAGGCGTTATGAGTTTTGAGGAAATGGACGCTATGATGTACAAGATCGAGGGCGAAGACCTTTATCTCATCGGTACTTCCGAGCATTCCATGATCGGTAAATTCATCGACACTATGAACGATGAGGAGAAACTTCCATATACACTGACAAGCTATTCTCCATGTTTCCGTAAAGAAAAAGGCGCACATGGCATTGAGGAGCGTGGTGTTTATCGTATTCACCAGTTTGAGAAACAGGAAATGATCGTTATCTGTAAACCGGAAGAGTCCATGAAATGGTATGATGTATTATGGCAGAATACCGTTGATCTGTTCCGTAGCCTTGATATTCCTGTACGTACACTGGAGTGCTGCTCCGGTGATCTTGCTGACCTCAAAGTTAAGAGCTGTGACGTAGAGGCATGGTCTCCAAGACAGCAGAAATATTTCGAGGTAGGCAGCTGCTCTAACCTGGGTGACGCTCAGGCTCGTAGATTACGTATCCGTGTAAAAGGCGCTGATGGCAAGAAATATTTTGCTCATACACTGAACAACACTGTTGTTGCACCTCCACGTATGCTGATCGCATTCCTGGAGAATAATATGAATGAGGATGGAAGTATCAATATTCCTACCGTTCTCCAGCCATATATGGGTGGAAAAACCAAAATTGAAAAATAATGAATAATTAAAAAAGAAGGTGTCGTTTTTCATTGCGGACACCTCCTTTTTTTGATATCCTAGGAAAAGGGATTAAGTAAGTGAAGGTCTGTCCACCTGTCTGGTGGAAGCGGTTTGGAAAGACCATGTGGACTGCATTGGACCGGAGCTTAAGTATATTACCAGATATGATGTATGTATTATTACTACAATAGGGAGGAAATTATGCCAAAGAGAACAGACATTCATAAAGTATTGATCATCGGTTCAGGCCCAATTATCATTGGTCAGGCATGCGAGTTTGACTACTCCGGTACTCAGGCTTGTAAAGCACTGCGTAGTCTTGGTTATGAGATCGTGCTGGTTAACTCTAACCCAGCAACCATCATGACCGATCCGGGTATTGCTGATGTGACTTATATCGAGCCTCTGAACGTAAAACGTTTAGAGCAGATCATTGCAAAGGAGAGACCTGATGCAGTTCTGCCAAACTTAGGTGGACAGTCCGGTCTGAATCTGTGTTCTGAGCTTGCAGAGACAGGCGTGCTTGATAAATATAATGTAAAGGTTATCGGTGTACAGGTTGATGCCATCGAGCGTGGTGAGGACCGTATCGAGTTCAAACACACAATGGAGAAACTCGGCATCGAGATGGCGAGAAGTGAGGTTGCTTATTCTGTAGATGAGGCATTAGCTATCGCTGATAAATTAGGTTATCCTGTAGTTCTTCGTCCAGCTTACACCATGGGTGGAGCCGGCGGCGGACTTGTATATAACGTAGACGAGCTGAAAACAGTATGTGCCCGTGGTCTTCAGGCCAGCCTTGTAGGACAGGTTCTCGTAGAGGAAT
>JAZUHQ010000183.1:0-5655 GCA_045641805.1 Lachnospiraceae bacterium | reverse complement strand
CTGCCAACGGGTATCGTAGTTCAGTGTCAGAATGAACGTTCCCAGCACATGAACAAAGACAAGGCTATGCAGATGCTCAAAGCCAAGCTCTACCTTCTTAAGCAGCAGGAGAACCAGGAAAAACTCCAGGGAATCCGCGGTGAAGTGAAGGATAATGCATGGGGCAGCCAGATCCGTTCCTATGTCATGCAGCCTTATAAACTGGTCAAAGACCACCGTACAGGTGAGGAAAATTCCAACGTGGATGCCGTTATGGACGGCGCCGTGGATGGCTTTATCAATGCCTATCTGAAATGGAATAACCTTCTTAAGAGCCAGGTCGAAATATAAAAAAGGGTTGCAAGAGGGGTCAAACTATGGTAACATCGTCCATGTAAATACAATTGTTTTTCCTATGCGAACAAAGGAGTAAAAATGGAGCACAGCAATAAGTACTATCTCGTTAAAGAAAAGGCGGTTCCGGAAGTGTTACTGAAGGTTGTGGAGGCCAAACGTCTTCTGGATTCAGAGAAGGCCATGACTGTTCAGGAAGCCGCTGATCTTATGGGCATCAGCAGAAGCTCTTTTTACAAATATAAAGACGATATTATTCCGTTTCATGAGAACGTCCATGGCAGAACCATCACACTCAGCATCCAGCTGGATGATGAGCCGGGTCTTCTGTCCGGTATTCTTCATGAGATTGCCACCTACAAGGCGAATATTTTGACGATCCATCAGGCTATTCCGATCAATGGTGTAGCGACCCTTACCTTAAGTATTGACATTTTACCGATCACAGGCGATTTTTCTGCACTTGTTGATAAAGTGGAATCCTTAAAGGGTGTTCACGAGATCAAAATACTTGGAAGAGAATAGAGCACAAGAAAAGGTGCAGAAGGAGTTATTTATGGATATAGCAGTATTAGGCTATGGTACAGTCGGTTCAGGCGTTGTGCATGTCCTTAATGTCAACGCTGATGTAATAGCAAAACATGCAGGTCAGCAGATCAATGTCAAGTATGTCCTTGATCTCAGAGATTTCCCCGGCGATCCTATTCAGGAGAAGGTTGTCCATGATTATCAGGTTATCTTAAATGACCCTGAGATCAAGGTCGTTGCCGAAGTCATGGGTGGACTGGAGCCTGCACATACATTTGAGAAGATGGCACTGGAAGCAGGCAAGAGCGTATGTACATCCAACAAGGAAGTCGTTGCTAAGTACGGCGCAGAGCTTCTTGCGATCGCTAAAGCCAACAATGTCAACTACTTCTTTGAGGCCAGTGTCGGCGGCGGTATTCCGATCATCCGTCCACTGGTGTCATGTCTGACAGCAGACCAGATCAATGAAGTATCCGCTATCTTAAATGGTACAACCAACTACATGCTGACAAAGATGGATGAGGATGGCGCAGACTATGCGGACGTTCTGAAAGAGGCACAGGCCCTCGGCTATGCAGAGCTTCACCCTGAAGCCGATGTCGAAGGTTATGATCCTTGCCGTAAGATCGCGATCTTATCTTCCCTTGTCTATGGTAAGCAGGTAGATTTTGAGGATATTTATACAGAAGGTATCACTAAGATCACTTCCGCTGATTTCGCCTATGCAAAGGCAATGAATGCCGGCATCAAACTGATCGCTTCCGGCAGATTTACAGAGGATGGTCTGTTTGCAAAAGTATCCCCTGTCATGCTCAGCAAGAACAATCCACTCTGTGGTATCCGTTCCGTCTACAATGGTGTCCTTGTCAATGGCAACATGCTGGATGACGTTATGTTCTACGGCAGAGGCGCAGGTAAGGATGCAACAGCGAGTGCGGTTGTGACAGACATTCAGACAGCCGTGAAACTGTCCGGAAATGAGCCGATCATCTGGGAAGCTGAAAAATCCAATGTTCTTCCGATTGACCAGTATGAGAGCAAGTTTTTTGTCAGAGTTTCCGCACAGACACCTCAGGCAGATGTGAAGGCACTCTTTGGCGATGTTGAGATCGTTGCACCTGTTGAAGGTGAGTACGGTTTTGTGACAGACCAGATGACAGTTGCGGCGTTCAATGAGAAGAAAGCAGCCCTTCCGGGCTTCATTGCAAGACTCTTTGCAACCATGTAAATCAATAGAAGATAATATTCAAAGATATTGAATAAAATACAAAAGATAACCCGGCGAGAAGCGTCTGTCTGACCGCCGGGTTATCTTTCCCTGGCAGAAAGGAAGATCATTATGACCGATATGATCGCACTGCTCAGCAGTGAATTAAAAATAGAAAACTGGCAGACAAAGGCTGCCGTCGATCTGATCGATGAAGGCAATACCATTCCCTTCATTGCCAGATACCGTAAAGAAAAAACAGGCGCCCTGAGTGACGAGATCCTCCGTAACCTGGGAGAGCGCCTGACTTATCTTCGCAATCTCGAGGAGAAGAAGCAGCAGGTGCTCGCTTCGATCGAATCTCAGGGAAAGCTGACAGACAAACTTCGAAAAGAGATCGAGGACGCCATGACACAGGTGGCTGTCGATGATCTCTACATGCCATACAGACCAAAGAGGCGAACAAGAGCCATGATCGCCAGAGAGAAGGGGCTTGAAGGGCTGGCCAGTCTGATCCTCCTTCAAAATCTGAAAAGACCGGCCGAGGAGGAAGCTGCCGCTTACATCTCCGAGGAAAAAGAAGTTAAAAGCGGGGAAGAGGCCCTTGCCGGTGCCAGGGACATTATCGCGGAAGGCATCGCGGACAATGCGGCCTACCGTACATGGATCCGCAAACACTACAATGACCATGGCAAGGTGGTGACCGAAGCCAAGGATGAGAAGGCCCAGTCCGTCTATGAAATGTATTATCACTTTGAGGAGGCGGTCAGCAAGATCGCTGGTCATCGTATTTTGGCCATCAACCGTGCTGAGAAGGAAAAGGTGCTGACTGTCCATATCCAGGCAGAGGATGAGCAGATCTTAAGCTGGCTGAAACGTCAGGTCGTTCACCAGAAGAATCCTTACACGACACCTGTGCTTGAAGCTGCCGCAGAAGACGCCTATAAGCGCCTGATCGCACCCGCCATCGAGCGTGAAGTCAGAAACGAACTGACTGAAGCTGCCCAGGAAGGCGCCATGAAGGTCTTTGGCAAGAACCTCCACCAGCTCCTCATGCAGCCGCCGATCGCAGGCCAGACCGTACTGGGCTGGGACCCGGCTTTCAGAACCGGCTGTAAACTGGCTGTCGTTGATCCGACAGGTAAAGTTCTGGACACAGTGGTCATCTATCCGACCGCACCTCAGAACAAGGTGGCTCAGTCCAAAGAGATCTTAAAGAAACTGATCAAAAAATATGGCATTAGCGTAATCTCCGTCGGTAACGGAACCGCCTCCAGAGAATCGGAGCAGGTGATCGTGGAACTCCTCTCCGAGATCCGGGACAAGGTGGCCTATGTCATTGTCAACGAAGCGGGCGCATCCGTTTACTCTGCCAGCAAACTGGCAACTGAGGAATTCCCGAATTTCGATGTGGGACAGAGAAGTGCGGCTTCCATCGCCAGAAGACTCCAGGATCCCCTGAGTGAACTGGTCAAGATCGATCCGAAGGCCATCGGTGTCGGCCAGTATCAGCACGACATGGATCAGAAGAGACTGACGGAAGTTCTGTCAGGTACCGTGGAAGATTGCGTCAACGGTGTCGGCGTGGATCTTAACACAGCCTCCGCCTCCCTCCTGGAATATGTCTCCGGTATCAGTAAAGCGGTCGCCAAGAATATCGTGGCCTACCGCGAGGAAAACGGTTCTTTTGAGAACAGAAAGCAGCTCCTCAAGGTGCCAAAGCTGGGACCCAAAGCCTATGAACAGTGCGCCGGTTTCCTGAGGATCCGTGACGGAAAGCAGCCACTGGACAACACCGGTGTGCATCCGGAATCCTACGAGGCGACGGCTCTTCTGATGAAAAAAATGGGGATCCGTCCTGCAGACCTCAAAAATGGCGGTGCCAATCTTAAGATTAAGGACTATCAGAAACTGGCAGAAGAACTGGGCATCGGTGAGCTGACCCTCAGAGATATCGTCAAGGAACTGATGAGACCTGGCAGAGACCCGCGTGAGGATATGCCAAAACCGGTCCTCCGTACAGATGTCCTGGCCATGGAAGACCTGAAAGAAGGCATGATCCTGACAGGTACCGTCCGCAACGTTATCGATTTTGGTGCCTTTGTGGACATCGGTGTCCACCAGGATGGTCTGGTCCATATCTCCAAAATGACCAATAAAAAGTTTATCAAGCATCCACTGGAGCTTGTCAGTGTCGGTGATATCGTTGAAGTGAAGGTCCTTTCCGTGGACCTGAAGAAGAAGCGTATCCAGTTGACAATGATTCTTTAGAGATGGTACAGTATAAGGTGATACTTATGATACACTGTGGGAACTAGGCTCAAGTGCCGGTTATCCACCGTTTTGAAAGTATCACCTTCTATTTTTGGACGTTTATGCCCAAAAATCACAAAAATCAGGTCCAAGGGGGAAGTGCGCCCATTTTTGGTGGATAACTTTTCCACACGTCCTGGGGTTTGTGGAAAACACAACGCAGACGAAGTGCGATGGCCGTGTTTTGAACACAGCCGCAAGTGAAAGGAATTCGTATGACAAAAGAATCATTTAGCGCTGAAGAGACTTATGCGTTCGGCCGGTCCATGGGAGAGTCCGCAAAACCCGGAGATGTAATCTGTCTGATCGGAGATCTGGGTGTCGGAAAGACGGTCTTCACGCAGGGATTTGCCGCAGGACTTGGGATCACGGAACCTGTCAGCAGCCCGACCTTTACGATCGTACAGACTTACGATGAAGGACGTATCCCTTTCTATCATTTCGATGTCTATCGTATCGGCGATGTCAGCGAGATGGATGAGATCGGATTTGATGAATATATCTTCGGAGAAGGTGTCTGCCTGATCGAGTGGGCCAACCTGATCGAGGAGATCCTGCCTGAAAACTATCAGGTCGTGACCATAGAAAAAAAGCTTGAAAAAGGTTTTGATTACCGACTGATCACACTCAGCCAGGAAGGAGAAACATTTTGAAAATTTTAGCGCTTGAAAGCTCCGCCCTTGTCGCTTCTGTAGCGGTTGTCTCAGAAGACAAGCTGATCGGAGAATACACAACCAATGTGAAAATGACCCATTCTCAGACCCTGCTTCCAATGCTGGATGCAGTTCTGAAAATGATCAATGTAGATGTGAAAGAACTGGATGCCATTGCGGTTTCCGGTGGTCCGGGCTCCTTTACGGGTCTTCGTATCGGATCAGCGACAGCCAAGGGCTTAGGCCTGGCACTTGGCATCCCGATCATCAGTATCCCGACGGTCGATGCCATCGCCTACAACCTCTATGGAACCGACCAGGTGATCTGTCCGCTCATGGATGCCAGACGCAAACAGACCTACACAGGTCTCTATACATTTGAAGATGGTCAGATGGTGACTTTATCCCCACAGAAAGCCGTAATGCTGGATGACATCATCGAGGAAGTCAATGCCCTGGGAAGACCGGTGATCTTCCTTGGTGACGGCGTTCCTGTCTTTAAAAAGATGATTGAAGAGAAAGTGACTGTACCCTTCTCATTTGCACCACTCCATGTGGCAATGCAGAGAGCGGGTGCCATGGGTGCCCTTGCAGTTCAGTATTATCAGGAAGGACGCTATG
>JAZUHQ010000182.1:0-4735 GCA_045641805.1 Lachnospiraceae bacterium | reverse complement strand
GTTCTGATCAGAAGATCCGGATCAGGAAGCCCCTTTGTATCTAAGTAAGTGTTAAAGAGATCTTCTGTGATCTCTTCCGGTTTAACACCATCGGCTGTCATCTGCTTCATGGCACGGATCATCTCATCACGGCTGCCATAGTTGATAGCGATCGTGAAATTCAGACCGGTATTGCCGGCAGATGCCGCTTCCACTTCCTCGATGGATTTTCGGATATCCTCATAGAGACCGGTGCGGTCACCGATCACGCGGACACGCATGTTGTTTTTCATAGAACGGGTAATACTGTCCACAAGGTATTTACGAAGCAGGTTCATGAGTGCCTTGACTTCCTCCTCAGGACGTTTCCAGTTCTCTGTAGAAAATGCGTAGACAGTCACATATTTAATACCGAAATCATGCGCAATCTCCAGAATCTCTTCGATCGTTTTGGCACCCTGGATATGACCGGCTGTTCTGGGAAGAAAACGTTTCTTGGCCCAGCGGCCGTTGCCATCCAGAATAATGGCCACATGCTCAGGTATCAGGTAATTTGTTCCATCAATAATCTTTTCCATAAATTCTTTCCTTTATTTGGGCACAAGGACGTGATGCCGTCTCTTGCCCCTTTGAACCTTCGTTTTTGAAAGGCTTCCCTTTCAGGCTCGTGTGAATTAAAAGGCTGCCGTACTGCTACGGCAACCTTCCATTGTTTGATTATAACAGGATCGACTATACAGTCATGATCTCTTTTGTCTTTGCATCGATAGCCTTATCCGTCTTTGCGATGTACTTGTCAGTGATCTTCTGAAGCTTCTCTTCAAGCTCTTTCTGCTCATCCTCAGACATCTCTTTTGCCTTTAATGCTTTCTTGAAAGCATCCATACCATCACGGCGGATATTACGGATAGCAACCTTACACTGATCACCTTTCTTCTTAACATCTTTGGCAAGGTCTTTACGACGCTCCTCTGTCAGTTCAGGGAAGATCAGTCTGATCACTTTACCATCGTTGGATGGGTTGATACCGATATCAGATGTCAGGATCTCTTTCTCGATCGCCTTGATCATCTTGCTCTCCCATGGCTGGATCTGAAGAACTCTTGCTTCAGGAACAGTGATGTTACCGATCTGCTGAAGTGGTGTTGGTGTGCCATAGTAGTCGACTTTTAATTTATCAAGAATATGTGGGTTTGCACGACCAGCACGGATGCCCTGATACTCTCTGTCAAGTGCATCTAAAGATTTCTCCATCTTGCTTTCGTATGCCTGTAATTTTTCGTTACTCATATGTGATATCCTCCATGATTTAAATTCTGATTAGTCAACCGTAACGTATGTACCGGTGAATTCACCGTACAGAGTCTTAACAATACTGTTCTCTTCGTTTAAGCCGAATACAACCATTGGCATCTTGTTTTCCATGCACATGATCGTTGCTGTGAGATCAACCACCTGAAGCCGGTCATCCACAACCTGCTGAATGCTGACGCTGTCAAACTTCTTCGCATTTGGATTGGTCTTTGGATCACTGTCATAGACACCATCAACGGCCTTGGCAAGAAGGATAGCATCTGCCTCGATCTCAATGGCACGAAGTGTTGTACCTGTATCTGTTGAGAAGTATGGATGGCCTGTACCGCCTGCAAAGAAAACAACCTTACCTTCGTTCAGATCAGCAACTGCTGCATCTTTTGAGAAGAGCTTTGTGAAAGCACCACACATAAATGGTGTGTAAACTTCTGTTTTCATACCCTGAGTTCTGAAAACCTCGGATACGTAAACACAGTTCATGATCGTGCCAAGCATACCGATCTGGTCAGATTTGGTTCTCTCGATGATCTTACTGCTGTTACGGCCTCTCCAGAAGTTACCGCCACCGATCACGATGGCTACCTGGGTACCTTTATCTGTAATCTGTTTAACCTGACCGGCTACTTCAAGACATGTGGCCTCGTCAAAACCAAAACCTTTGCCGCCTGCAAGCGCTTCACCGCTCAGTTTTAATAAAATTCTTTTTAAATCTTTCATGAAATCAGGTTCCTCCTAATGGTGAAATAGTGACTCCCCGTTTCTGAAAACAGCTTTGGGGGCATTCGTCCACTTATATATAATCTATCATAGAAATGCCCTTTTGACTAGACTTTTTAGATAACGTAATCCCAGATGGCATCCTCGCTCTTTTCAGGTTTGGTTGTTCTGACGGAATACTCAGCCTCTTTGAGTGCCACTCTGGAATGAGGCGGAATCGCATCAGTGATGAAGGTATTACCACCGATGACAGAATCCTCACCGATCACTGTATCGCCGCCAAGGATGGTGGCGTTCGCATAGATCGTCACATAGTCACAGATCGTCGGATGACGTTTCACTTCGGACAGTGCATGGCCCTTACGAGTGGAAAGCGCACCTAAAGTAACACCCTGATAGAGCTTGACATTATCGCCGATCAGAGTGGTCTCACCGATAACAATACCGGTACCATGGTCAATACAGAAATACTTACCGATCGTTGCACCCGGGTTGATATCGATACCTGTCTTGCCGTGGGCATACTCGGTCATGATACGAGGGATGAAAGGCACTTTTGCCTGGTAGAGTTCATGGGCCAGTCTGTAAACATAGATGGCAAAGAGACCGGGATAACTGAAGATGATATCTTCCTTGCTGCCTGCTGCAGGGTCGCCATCATAGCTGGCCTGAATATCCATCAGAAGCATCTGCTGGATCTCAGGGATCTTGCTGATAAAAGCTTCACAGATGGCATCGGCCTTCTCGGAAATGACAGCTTTATCGCTCTTGCCTTTATCATCATAGAGGAAAGCAGTCTCTACCTGCACATGAAGTCTCTGATAAATGGAATCCAGCATGCTGCCGAAATAATAATCCGGAATACTGGATGAGAAATCACCCTGATCAAAATAACCCGGGAAGATCACCTGTCTCAGGTCCTTAATGATGCCGATGATCTCGCCTCTGTTTGGCAGGAAAAGATTCTCGGCATCTGTTACGAATACATTTTCTTTAATGGCCGTCTCCGTGATCTTGGAGACTACGTTCTGAATGACATCACGCATGACCTTATCTCCTTTTTGTAAAAGACAGATACCCAAAGGTATCTGTCTTAGTGTGCTTATTTATATTTTTCAGACTGGGAACGGATCAGCTCGATATCATCAAAGTAGTTGATCTTCATTGCAGCCTTCACTTCACTCAGTGTCTGTGCCGCAACAGCTCTTGCTTCTTCGCTGCCCTTCTTAAGGACTTCGTAGATATATGGGATATCCTTCTGAAGTTCTTCTCTGCGTGCTCTGATTGGCGCGAGCTCAGCCTGAAGCACGTTGTTGAGGAACTTCTTCACCTTCACATCGCCAAGACCGCCTCTTGTGTAGTGGTCCTTGAGCTCCTGAAGATTCTTGTAATCCGGAAGGAACTCAGCAAAGTGGGCATCGTTACAGAAAGCATCGAGGTATGTAAAGACGGTGTTGCCCTCAAGACAGCCCGGATCTTCGATACGGATGTGGTTAGGGTCTGTAAACATGCTCATGACTTTCTTCTTGATATCCTTTGGATCCTCTGCAAGGTAAATACAGTTGCCAAGAGACTTACTCATCTTCGCCTTACCGTCTGTACCTGGCAGTCTCATACATGCTTCGTTGTCAGGAAGCAGGATTTCAGGCTCTACAAGTACATCGCCGTAAACGGAATTGAATTTACGGACGATTTCTCTTGTCTGCTCGATCATTGGTGCCTGGTCCTCACCGACAGGAACTGTTGTTGCCTTAAATGCAGTGATATCGGAGGCCTGGCTGATCGGATAGGTAAAGAAACCAACAGGGATGCTTGTCTCAAAATTACGCATCGCGATCTCAGACTTAACGGTAGGGTTTCTCTGGAGTCTGGAAACCGTAACGAGATTCATATAGTAAAATGCAAGCTCTGTCAGCTCAGAGATCTGAGACTGGATAAACAGTGTGGACTTTGCAGGATCCAGACCGCATGCCATGTAATCGAGTGCAACCTCAATGACATTCTGTCTTACTTTTTCAGGATTGTCTGCATTGTCTGTCAGAGCCTGTGCATCTGCGATCATAATAAAGATCTTATCAAATTCACCGGAGTTCTGAAGTTCTACTCTTCTCTTAAGAGAACCTACATAGTGACCTACGTGAAGACGGCCTGTAGGACGGTCGCCTGTCAGGATAATTTTGGACATATACTTTTGCCTCCCAAATCTATAATGTAATCTATGTTATTTCTAATCATACACTTTTGTAGTTTATCATGACAATGTATGAATTTCAAGTATGGCTTAGTATACAATAGCGGACCTTGATGCATAGAAAAAATGAACACAAAAAAAGAACAAACCAGAGTGCCGTGACCGCATTTTTGACACCTAGCCTTAGCCAGGTGGGTAACCTGGACGGTTTTCTCTGTCTTCCACTGCGCAATGATGGCCTGACATAACAAAAAGTCACAATCGGTTTCCCTGTCAAAAAAATGTAGGATCAAAATAGCGGTTTCTCTCGAACACCCCAGAAAGTTCCTTATGTCCCCATTATACAGAATGAGAACGTCAAATTCAAGTTATAAATACCTGTCGGTCTCTTTTTGTATTTTTATAAGAACAAAAAGAGGACGGATAAACCGTCCTCCAAAGTGGAATCATTTCGATTACTGAATACCAAGCCAGGATTTAACAGTCGCTTCCATTGCATCCTTATCGCATACTGTTGTATGACGAACAGGTGCA
>JAZUHQ010000181.1:0-2889 GCA_045641805.1 Lachnospiraceae bacterium | reverse complement strand
TAATGCGATCGTGTGGCAGTGTCGACGCACTTCCGACAGGATCGAGCAGCTCAAGAAGGACGGGCTTGAAGAATATGTTATTGCCCATACAGGCCTGATTCCGGATGCCTATTATTCCGGCAGTAAGATTGCCTGGATCCTTGATAACGTACCGGGTGTCAGAGAACGTGCAGATAATGGAGAACTGCTTTTCGGTACAGTCGATACATGGCTGATCTGGAACCTGACAAAGGGCTGTGTCCATGTAACAGACTATACCAATGCATCCCGTACGATGCTCTTCGATATTTATGAAAAAAAGTGGGATGAAAAACTTCTCGCATATTTTAATATACCTAAAAATATGCTGCCGGATGTCAAACCATCCAGCTGCATCTACGGCTATACCTCTGCAGACATCATTGGCAGCAAGATTCCGATTGCCGGCGCTGCAGGCGATCAGCAGTCTGCTCTTTTCGGCCAGTGCTGCTTCACTCAGGGACAGATGAAAAACACTTATGGTACAGGCTGCTTCATGCTGATGAATACAGGTGAGATTCCGGTCCGTTCGGAGTGTGGTTTGATCACAACAGTTGCGGCAAGCACACCGGATGAATTCCAGTATGCACTTGAAGGCTCGGTCTTTATTGCAGGTGCCGCTGTTCAGTGGCTGAGAGACGGCATGCGCATGATTCGTTCTTCCTCTCAGACCGAGGAATACTGTAAAGAAGTGACAGATGCAGGTGGTGTCTATGTTGTGCCGGCCTTCGTAGGTCTCGGTGCGCCTTACTGGAACCAGTTCGCCCGCGGTACGATCGTAGGTGTGACTCGTGGTACGACCAAGGAACATTTCATTCGTGCCACCGTTGAATCTCTGGCTTATCAGGCATATGATCTGATCGATGCCATGAAAGTGGATTTTGGCCTTAATATCAAGGAACTGAAGGTGGACGGCGGTGCATCTGCCAATAACTTCCTGATGCAGTTCCAGGCAGATCTGATCCAGGGTAAGAGCGTCCGTCCGAAGTGTATTGAGACAACTGCACTGGGAGCTGCTTATCTTGCGGGTCTTGCTGTGGGATACTGGAAGAACAAGGAAGAGATCAAACAGAACTGGCAGGTAGGTCAGACCTTTGAACCCTCCATCAGCCCTGAGAAGCAGAACAAGCTGGTAAGAGGATGGAGAAGAGCAATCCATGCGGCAATTGCCTGGGCTGCAGATGATGAGGAATAGAGGAGGAAGGAAAGATGATGAATCAGAAATATGATGTTCTTGTAATCGGCGGCGGTGTCACCGGTTGTTCGATCGCCAGATATCTTTCACAGTATGAGCTGAAAACCTGCCTTGTGGAGAAGACAGAAGATGTTTGTTCAGGGACATCTAAAGCAAACAGTGCGATCATCCATGCCGGCTTTGATGCGGAAACAGGCTCTTTGATGGCAAAATTCAATGTGGAAGGCAATCTGATGATGGAAGAAGTTGCTAAGGAACTGGATTTTGACTTCAAGCGCAATGGCTCTCTGGTCCTTTGTTTTGCGGAGGAAGATCTTCCGGGTCTCCAGGCACTTTGTGACAGAGGTATTGCCAATGGGGTTCCGGGCTTAAGAATCATCAGCGGTGATGAGGCTAGAGCGATTGAACCAAATATCAGCGATGAGGTTGTTGCGGCACTGGATGCACCAACAGGCGGTATTGTGTGTCCTTTTGGTATGACCATTGCCATGGCTGAAAATGCTGCGGATAACGGTGTGGATTTTCAGTTCATGACTGCCGTTGACCAGGTGAAGAAAGTTGATGGCGGTTTTGAAGTGGTGACAGATCAGGGTGTGATCACAGCGACTTATGTGGTTAACGCAGCCGGCGTTTACGCAGATGAGATTCACAACATGGTCAGTAAGAAGAAAATCCATATCACACCTCGTAAGGGTGATTATTGCCTGCTGGATCAGGAAGCCGGTAAGCATGTCAGCAAGACGATCTTCCAGCAGCCGGGTAAATACGGCAAGGGTATCCTTGTGACACCAACCGTTCACGGCAACCTCCTGCTTGGACCAACAGCTAAAGATATTGAAGATAAAGAAGCGACAGAGACAACCGCACAGGAACTGGATGAATTACAGTCAAAGGCTGGCAGAAGCGTTAAGAACCTGCCACTCAGATCAGTGATCACTTCTTTCAGCGGCCTGCGTGCCCATGAAGATCAGCATGAATTCGTACTGGGCGAGCCTGACGATGCACCTGGCTTTTTCGACGCGGCAGGTATCGAGTCACCAGGCCTTTCCAGTGCGCCTGCCATTGGTCGTTATATTGCACAGCTTGTCGCTGAGAAGAGCGGTGCCAAAGTGAAGGCAGACTGGAAAAAGACACGTAAGGGAATCGTTCGTCCAGGCCTTCTGAGTTTTGAGGAGCGTGCGGAACTGATCAGACAGAATCCATTATATGGAACGATCATCTGCCGATGTGAAGGTGTCAGTGAAGGTGAGATCGTCGATGCGATTACAAGAACACTGGGAGCAAGCTCCCTGGATGGTATAAAACGTCGTGTCCGCCAGGGTATGGGCCGTTGTCAGGCTGGTTTCTGCACACCACGTACCATGCAGATCCTTTCAAGAGACAAGGGCATCCCTATGGAGAAGATCTGCAAGAACTTACCGGGCTCAGAACTTTTAAGTGAGAATTAAGGAGGGGAAGACAATGACAAAGCATGATATTGTAATTATCGGTGGTGGTCCGGCAGGTCTTTCTGCAGCTGTAGCGGCAAGAAAAGCCGGTATTCAGGATATCCTCATCCTTGAACGTGACAGTCATCTGGGTGGTATTTTAAATCAGTGCATTCATAACGGTTTTGGACTGCATACATTTAAAGAAGAACTGACAGGACCGGAGTATGCGGCTCGTTTCATCAAGAT
>JAZUHQ010000180.1:0-2165 GCA_045641805.1 Lachnospiraceae bacterium | reverse complement strand
CTAAGCGCCAGTCGCCCAGTTTCTTCGCCGCCTTGCGAATGGCATTGAGTTCCGCGTGGGACAGCGTATTCTTATCTATATTTCTTCGATTATAGCCGCGTGCTATGATCTTGCCGTCGCAGACGATGACACATCCAATTGGAACCTCGTCAATGGCGTATGCCTTTTTTGCCTGTCGGATGGCGGCTTTCATATATTTTTCATCTGTTGTCATAAGTTTCTCCTGTCGTCCAAAATGGACACCTCTTATTTTAGTATAGAAGTGAAAGTTATCGCAAGGCAATCCCATGTCTTTTTGCCAAACCTGTTGGGATGTTGTACAATTAGGAACAGAATACTTGAGAGGAACAAGAATTATGATCGACCATGGAATTGATTGCTGCGATGTACATCACGAGCATATGTTAACAAAAGTAATGGAGAAAATGCCGGAAGAGGATGCATTGTACGATCTGGCAGAGTTGTTCAAGGTGTTTGGTGACTCTACCAGAATCCGTATTTTGTTCGTGCTCTTTGAAGCAGAGGTATGCGTATGTGACCTGGCAGCTGCATTGAACATGAATCAATCAGCCATTTCCCATCAGCTGAAGATCTTAAAGCAGAGCAAGCTGGTGAAGGCACGCAGAGAAGGAAAATCCGTGTTCTATTCGCTGGCCGATGATCATGTGCGTACCATCATTGCACAGGGTATGGATCACATCATGGAGTAGTTTCCGGTGATCCGATGCTTTCCGGTAGAGAAGGAGCAAGTGCATGAAAGTAATACATTGTGCGGATCTGCATCTGGATTCCCAGATGCGCACTCATTTGGATCTGACCCGGGCGCGGGAACGAAGAGCAGAGCTCCTTCGCACCTTTCAGCGCATGGTGAACTTCGGCGCATCTCAGGGTGTGGAGGCCATTCTCATCGCAGGAGATTTGTTTGATACCAGACACGTGTCTGCGACAGCTCGTCAGGTAGTGATGGAAGCTATTGAGGGGCATCCGGAGATTACATTTTATTATTTAAAGGGAAACCATGATCATGTGAATTTTCTGGAGGAGGAACTTCTGCCGCCGAATCTGTTTCTATTTGGTGATACATGGACGTCCTATGAACTTGGCATGTCGGGGAAGGTCGTTCTCACCGGCATGGAATTACATTCGTCCAACAGTAACGGTGCATGGCATCAGCTGGTATTGGACGCTGGCAGGATCAACCTGGTGACACTCCATGGACAGGAGGCCGCCAGTGAGGGGAGCAAAAAAGCAGAGGTGATCAACCTCAGGGCTTTGAGGAACAAACATATCGATTACCTGGCGTTAGGACATGTGCATTCCTATAAAGAAGCACAGCTGGATGCCAGAGGCGTCTATTGCTATCCGGGCTGTCTGGAGGGTAGAGGATTTGATGAATGTGGCATTCACGGGTTCGTCCTTCTGGATATTGATGAAGAAAGAGGCACGATTGAGCGCACTTTCTACAATGGTGGCGGCCGAAGGATCTACGAGATAGACGCTGATGTGACAGGATGTCAATATACGGCTCAGATGATACCGGTCATCCGCCAGTCATTGGTTCAGGCGGGGTGTGATGTGCGGAGTATGGTGAAGATCCGGCTGACCGGTTCTGTGGATGTGGAATGCGAGAAGGATCTGACCTATATGCAGACCATTTTGGCCGATGACTATTATCTGGTGAAGGTAGTGGACGAGACGGTGCTTCATGTTGATCCGGCTGACTACCGGATGGACAGAAGTCTAAAGGGTGCCTTTGTCCGCAGAGTCATGGAGCAGACAGATCTGTCTGAGGAGGAGAAAGCCCGTATTATACGATATGGTTTGCGGGCCATAGCTGGAGAGGAGATCAACACGTGAGACTGATCAGTTGTCATGTAGAAAATTTTGGAAAGTTACAGGATGTCACCGTAGACTTTGCGGAGAATCCTGCGCTGTTCTGCCAGGAAAACGGATGGGGCAAGAGCACCCTGGCTGCTTTTCTGAAAGTCATGTTTTATGGCTTTGCCGGCGAGAATAAGCGCAAATATATCGAAAACGAGAGAAAACGTTACCAGCCTTGGCAAGGTGGCACCTATGGAGGCAGTCTTGTCTTTGAGACTGATGGACGACGTATTGAGATCAGCCGTGTCTTTGGCGCAAAGGCCGCCAATGACATTTGTGAGATT
>JAZUHQ010000179.1:0-2663 GCA_045641805.1 Lachnospiraceae bacterium | reverse complement strand
ATTTCCGTCTCGGTTTCTTTCTCAGTTTCGGTTTCCGTCTCTGTCTCAGTCTCAGTTTCTGATTCTGTCTCTTTTTCAGTCTCTGTTTCTTTTTCGGTTTCAGACGTTTTTTCTGATTCGATCACGGCCTCTGCTTCTGTCTCCGGTGATGTCTCAGGTGCTGTCTCAGCCTCTTCACCCTTTTCATCCTCTGCTTCCCGGGCTTCTGTCTCTACGGCTGCAGTCACTTCCTCCTCGGCTGCGCTGACAGAATAAATGCCGCCGCCAAAACTGCTCATCGCAAGAGAGCCCGCCACGATCAGAGTCAGGATCTTCTTTTTCATCTTTTTCATATCAAAATCTCCCATTTTCCAAGCCTCATCAGGCTTTTACAAACTTTTCCCACCGTTCATTATAGCATAGCGATCCTGTTTACCAACACACTTATGAAAACAAATGTCAAAAATATTTGTATTTTATTACATTTTTGTGTATGATTGAACCATGAACGGGCTTTTTACGCCCTTGTTCTGAGTATTAATTCAAACAGGAGATAGATTTATGCCAGTATTTGACTTTACAGACGGTTCCTACACCAGAAAGAAGAATGAGCCTGTATGCACTTATACGGTTTTCCGTTCCGACGAGGAAACAGCCACCTGGGAAAAGCCGATCATGGTTTTAGATAATAGTAAAAAACAGTGGAAGCACCACTCCATCGGTGTCTTCACCAACCCAAGCACACGCACTGCTTTCGAGTTCGAAGAGGAAAACGGCGTGGTCAGTGCCGATATCTTAACGATTGATGCCCGCTTCACAGCCCTTCTCAAATGGCTGGGTGAGCACCGCATCAACGTCCGTTTATCCGGTAAAAACTGCGAGGACGGCTATGCTGTCTACAAGATCCGCGAGATCGCTTTCGGTACAGCCAAAAAGCTTTCCGCAGAAGACGGTTTCCTTCAGTTCATGATCGACCGTCTCCTTGCCAGCAACGCCCCTTCCGAGGAAGTTGTGGATGAGGATGAGGACATTATCGGCGATGACATGAAAGTCACCAGCCTTCAGAGTATCACTGACTTTATGACATGTGCCGGCCGCACACTGCCTGACAACATCCAGCTGTGGGCAAGAAGAAATCTGGCCGTTGCCAGATCCCATGAGGTTACGCCTGAGGAGAGAAGACATGCCCAGCGTGCCCTTTCCATCATGATGAATATCCGCTGGAAGAACAACTACTTCAAATCCATCGACCCTGTCCGTGCAAGACAGATCCTGGATGAAGAGCTCTACGGTATGGAGCGCGTGAAACAGCGTATCATCGAGACGATCATCCAGATCAACCGTACCCATACTTTACCGGCTTACGGTATCCTCCTTGTCGGTCCTGCCGGTACAGGTAAATCACAGGTTGCTTATGCCGTTGCCCGTATCCTTGGCCTTCCATGGACATCCCTGGATATGAGTTCCATCAATGACCCTGAGCAGCTGACCGGTTCTTCCCGTATCTACTCCAACGCAAAGCCTGGTATCATTATGGAAGCCTTCTCCCATGCCGGAGAATCCAACCTTGTCTTCATTATCAACGAGCTGGATAAAGCGACTGCCGGCAAAGGCAATGCCAACCCTGCCGACGTTCTGCTGACACTCCTCGATAACCTGGGCTTCACTGACAACTACATTGAATGTATGATCCCAACCAGTGGTGTTTATCCGATTGCGACAGCCAACGATAAGAGCCTGATCTCCGCACCATTAATGACACGTTTTGCAGTGATCGAGCTTCCGGATTATACCTTCGAAGAAAAGAAAGTCATCTTCAACCAGTTCGCGCTTCCAAAGATCTTAAAGCGTATGAGCATTCAGCCTGAAGAGTGCGTGATCCCTGATGATGCGGTCAATGCGATCATCGAGCTCTACGAGAACAAGTCCGGTATCCGTCCGCTTGAGCAGGCTGCCGAGCATCTGGCTGCACATTCCCTCTTCCAGATCGAAGCCAACCATGTGACTTCCGTGACCTTCACACCTGAGATGGTCAGAAATCTGCTTGGTTAATCTTTAAATCCTTGTATCTAACCGATATGTCAGAAATTATTTGACATATCGGTTTCTTTTTTTGTCCCGCCATGCTATAATGGGTCATGTAACAACAAACTTTCATCACACAGGTCCCGAAAAAGGGGATCACCCAGACCAACATCATGATTTATTTGCTTCACGGCCTCTATCTGAGTGATGATTCAGGCCAGTTTCAAAAAGACTGTCGTCTCAGGGACATGGACACCGTCCAGTATCTCTACCGTGTTGCCAACAGCTTCCCGAGAGACCGCCGTTTTATGTCAGTCTTTTTTGACATAGAATCCAACAAAGACTTCAGGGAGGCTTTCCCTGACCCACTCACATCCCACGACACAATTGTCATGACTATGCTGATGGACGTGAATGGGGATCCACCTACAGCACTTCGTACACTGGAAGCCCTTCACACCGAGCTTCCGGAGCTTCGGATCTTCATTCTGTCCATCAGTTACCGCCTTTCCTATGATGCATACAGGGAATCTCTTCTTGCCACCAAAGCATTGGAAGCAAAGGCGGTGGCCGGCGCCAGCTCTGCACCGACCCGTGACTCCAAATACAGCTGGGCCCTCAAGGAATATGCCGCCCTGAAGCGCTGCACCTATCCTCAG
>JAZUHQ010000178.1:0-2911 GCA_045641805.1 Lachnospiraceae bacterium | reverse complement strand
ATCATGATGCTGCGGACAGATATTTGTGAGGTAGAAACTCTCATCCATCGCCTGCTGACTCCATTTCATATCGCCAGCAGGTGCCATGTGTCCTCTGTCATAGCCAGACCTGCTATAGTCATAAGTTGATGCCTGCTTACCTCTAATTGCTGGATCAGGGAGGAACTGCTGAGACCGTCCCACCGTTCCGACAGCTTCTTCCTTGGTGAGTTCCCATGCCACCCAGTTAGGTATGCGCCATTGTCCGTTATATGATGCAGTATAGCCAGTATGCTTGACTACCTGTTCAGAAACACCCTTTCGGGTGATAGGTAGTTCAAGGCTCTGTGCATGTACTGTAAAAACAGCAGCAAGACCTATGAGTAACAGTAATAGAATATTCTTCATCAAGGATAAGAAGTTAATCAGAGGGTAAAATTACACAAAAAGCGATGTATAGTGCATTATGATTAAGTTCCATCTAATCCGTGCAAATTCACTGCACGCATGATTATTATCTTTGCAAGTTGGAAAGATGAAATCATGTGTCAGCATCGACTCCATCAAAGTCAAGTCTGTCCATCTTACCGCGGCCTCTGCGCTGTGTATCGACCTTATTATCCTGTAAGATACGGAATAAGGTTGTTCTGCCAATACAAGCACGGTCGCATATCTGAGATATTGGCATGTTGTCAAGGTAGTTGTCAATAACCCAGTGATCGCGAATGCTCTTACTGCCGAATTTGGTAGTACCGAACTTATTGTTTGCGGTGTTCACGGCTCTCTGTGCTCGTTCTCCAGAGCGTGCATCAGATGGGAAATTGGCAATCATGATCTGCCACAGTTTGCCGACTTCGTCCTTGGTATCCAGTTTGTCATCAGTAGCGACAATACGAATCTGCCTGGTTCCACAAGACTTCAGAAGGAACGTCAACTGAGAGACACCTCTGACTGCATTGGAAAACCTATACAGTACAAGGGTATCTCCTGACTTCATCTTCTTCAGCAGGTCAAGGAGATTAGGACGAACCATATTGTCCTCAATCTTGTCTGTGACGATCTGATCACAACCATACGACTTGAGTTGTTCCCAAGCTGCGCTCATCTCATGCTCTGAATGATTAAGCTTAATATAACCGTATTTTTTCATCTTTGAAACAATGCGTAAAAATCGTGGCAAAAATAATAAAAATAATCGATACAAACAAGACTTTGGTCATAAAACAGATACTTTATTACGAAACATATGGCATTTCTTCGTATTTTGTCATTAGACCCCCTGAAAATGGAACATAATAAGTGATCTGAATCACCTATTTTGAATGCTAAAAATAGAACAAAAACAGAACATAGTCGATGTTCAATAGTCTTTCGATCTCGAATATCTCAAATTAGGATTATCCATTTACCTATTGGCATATTATATCTATTTATCGCATTTTGAGAAATCAATAGAGTAATTATCACACCTTTATATAGTCGTGTTCCGTTTTAATGTTCCACTTTATGTTCCATATCATAAATAGTCATAAATGAAAAGAAGGTTGTAAGTAGCCGATTAAAAATCAATATAAATTTGCGCAAGCTTTCAGCGAGTGGAACAGGTTGCGCCGTCAGAATCGATCTGACACAGTCTCAGCATTACCTATGGATATCTGTGCTGATAGCGACAACTAAAAAAGTCAGCAAGATATGTTCAACCCTCGTAATCCACTTTCTCAGTGGCAAGCATCAGACAGCTGCCACACTAGCGTCAAGGCACTTAAAAACTCTTTTCATAAACTTTGGGATTTCCGCACGATTCCTGTCAGACTCATACTGGCAGGAGTCGTGTTTTTCTTTTTATCCCTGCTATCCTTCTCTTCCTGCTCTGAGAATAAACAGACAAGAGCCTCCCTGTTAAAAGACTACTATTCTTTCAGAGATAAAACCTCGATAGATAAAGATTCTCCTGCATCCTCTATAGCTGACTATGTCATCCAATGGAAGACGCTGGAGAACCAGTTGTTCGACTTCATCCGGGAAGATTCTCTGGCATACGAGGAAAACTTCCAGACCATATCATCCATGTCATTCATAGGTGACAGCCTGACCAGGAAGCTGAATGCGGTGGTTGATTCCCGACTGTTTACCTACGACGATCTGACAGAGATACAGACAATAATAGCTAAATCATACGCACAGGTACATATTCAAAGCCCTTACGTGAGTGAGGCAGCGGAGTTCTACAACAGGCTGGAATCCGAACTGCCTCCCTCCTATGGCATCACAGATACAGAGACAGACTATCTCGACTTCCTCATAGATGCTTCGATAAGAGATTACAGCCGTTGGACAGAGGTAGAGGAATGCCTTCGTACCGAAGACCTTCTCTATCGTGGCTATATATCATTCGTCTTCGAACATTCTCAGTCAATGGCGTTGGAAATCATAGAAACAACCCATCTGCTTGTGGAAAGGCTTTCAGATTCCGCATCCTCTGGCAAGATAGAGACAGAGAAACTGCTTGCATACATGACGGTACGCACCAACAGCAGACTCATAGAAAGCGCAAAGGCTGGAATAAATACAACACTCTCCGTTCCGATATACGACATCAGCGAGGCTTCTTTCTGCGTATCGAGCTACATGGCTCCATTCATTCATTTCCATCCCAACATCATAGCGTCAAGGACAGAACGACAAAAACAACTGCTCAGAGACATCGGGCACAAGATACCAGATGCTTTCAAAACACTGGAATCCAAGGACTATATCCTCATCAACGCGCCCGACAGCCTTCCGAACAGGATCCTGAAAGATTATGTCACATTCATCCTTAACAACTGATTTATGGAAAAGATAATTGGTATAGATCTCGGTACCACTAACTCGTGCCTTGCCGTATGGGAAATGGGTAAGGCTACCGTCATAAGTCGGATCGTAGCCATGT
>JAZUHQ010000177.1:0-2516 GCA_045641805.1 Lachnospiraceae bacterium | reverse complement strand
GCTTTCACAGCTCAGATCATTATCAACCACGTACAGGCAAGAGAAGCTGAATTTATCGACAACATGGATCAGGCGCTTGAACGTGCCGTTGCGAACGGTGTCAAGAACCTTGTAGTTCAGCCAACACATCTCATGCATGGTGCTGAGTACGACGAACTTTGCGAAGCACTTGAAGCTTACGAAGATCAGATCGAAAACATCGTTGTTGCAGAGCCACTTCTCGGTGAGGTAGGCAGCGATGCAACAGTGATCAATGAAGATAAGGCAGCTGTTGCAACAGCGATCACAGACGAAGCTGTAAAGGCAGCCGGTTATGAGAGCGCAGACGCAGCCGCTCAGGATGGCGTTGCTTTCGTATTCATGGGTCATGGTACATCCCATACAGCAAAAGTTTCCTATAGCCAGATGCAGACACAGATGGGCGAGCTTGGTTATGCCAACGTCTTCATCGGTACTGTAGAAGGTGAGCCTGAAGAGACAGCTTGTGAAAACGTCATTGAAGCTGTTAAGGAAGCAGGCTATACAAAAGTTATCCTTCGTCCACTCATGGTTGTTGCCGGCGACCACGCTAACAACGACATGGCAGGCGATGACGAAGATTCCTGGAAGAGCATGTTTGTCGCTAGTGAAGCATTTGAGTCCATCGATTGTCAGATCGAGGGTCTTGGCAGAATCAATGCTGTTCAGGATGTATATGTAGCACACACAGGTGCTGCCATTGACAGTCTGTAATCTGATCCGAAGATCAGTAGACACAATATAAGAAATATTTAGAAACCGGAGATAACAGATATGAAAAGACAGATCGCCGTCCTGATGGCGGCAATGATGAGTGCATCCCTGATCATGGGTTGCGGTAACAAAGCAGAAACTCCTAAACCTGCAGAAACTCAGGCGCAGACAGAGGCTATGACTGAGGCAGAAACAGAACCTCAGGAGATCATCCTGGATGGACCGGGAGAGATGGCGCCGCTGGCAGATGGTATTTATACTGCGGAGTTTGACACAGACAGTGGTATGTTCCATGTGAACGAGGCCTGTGAAGGCAAAGGAACATTAACTGTACAGGATGGCGAGATGTCCATTCATATCAGTCTCGTTTCTAAGAAGATTCAAAACCTTTATGTGGGTCTTGCAGAAGACGCACAGAAGGAAGGTGCCGTATGGCTGGAGCCAACCACGGATGAAGTGACTTACAGTGATGGCTACACAGAAGAAGTGTATGGCTTTGATGTGCCTGTCCCTTACCTTGATGCAGAGTTCGATCTGGCCCTCGTCGGTGAAAAGGGTACATGGTATGACCATAAGGTCAGCGTATCCGATCCTGTCCCTGCTGATGAAGCGGCAGAAGAAGCCGAAGGTGAAACAAAAGAGATCCTTCTTGCAGAAGGCAGCTTCTTTGTGGATGTGACACTGGAAGGCGGCAGCGGCAGAGCGACAGTAACATCTCCTTGTGAGATCAGAAACACAGATGAAGGCATGTTCGCTGTGATCGAGTGGAGCAGTCCAAACTATGATTTCATGATCGTGGATGGCGAAGAATATCTCCCTGTCAACGAGGATGGCAATTCCGTCTTTGAGATTCCTGTGGCAGATCTTTCCGCACCACTGGAAGTTCAGGCAGATACAGTGGCCATGAGCACACCACATCTGATCGATTATACATTAGTGTTTGAAGAATAAACAATTGGGTTGAGATGAAGAAAGGAGGCGTAGAGTGATGCCGTTTCCAAAAAGAGGCAGGATCATGACAGGCCTCCTTTTACTTGTTTTGATGCTGGCCGGATGCGCCAAGCAAAAGCCGGAGAGCCTTGTGCCTGCAGAAGAAACTGAAGCTGCCGGGGAAGCTGCCTGGGCATCCATGACAAAGACAGGACAGATGGACCTTTTATATGCCGACCAGTTTACTGTTGATTATTATGAGGATTATTCCCTGGTGACCATTGATGGCGCGTATCGCTATCTCCTGATTCCTGAAGGAAAAGAGGTACCCGAAGGTCTTGATGAGGACATCACAGCCATCCGGCTGCCGATTGAGAACCTCTATCTTGCCGCATCCTCGGCCATGGATCTTTTTCGTGAGCTCGATGCACTGGATGTCGTCCGTATGACGGGAACAAGCGCTTCAGACTGGACACTGCCTGTGGTCAGAGAACGTCTGGAGGAGGGAACCATGCTCTACAGCGGCAAGTACAGTGCACCGGATTATGAGATGCTGGTCAGTGAAAACTGTGATCTGGCGATTGAGTCCACCATGATCTATCATCGTCCGGAAGTGAAAGAACAGCTGGAATTTTTGGGGATTCCCGTGATGGTGGAGCGGTCCAGCTATGAATCCCACCCGCTCGGCAGAACCGAGTGGATCCGCCTTTATGGTCTGCTTTCAGGAAAAGAGGACCATGCGGAAGAATTTATGAAAGCCAATGAAAAACGTTTTCAAGACGTTTTAAGCCGTGTGAATGAAGTGAAAGAAAAGCCGGAAGTGGCCTTTTTCTACATCAGTTCCAATGGCTATG
>JAZUHQ010000176.1:0-2216 GCA_045641805.1 Lachnospiraceae bacterium | reverse complement strand
CCCAGCATCCGGCAATCGTCAGATCCTCCTGTTCCTTTTCGATGGTGTGGTAGACCTGATAGCCATCTGTTACACAGATTCCTTTAAATCCACTCAGAAACTTGCGCGGATGTGACGCATTTCGTGTCTTCTGATATTCATACAGCACGATCTGCTTATCCGTGTAAAGATATCCGGAACGGTAGACCCACATGTAGCTTTTGGCTCCGGCAGCACGGCCATCCCGGTTTACAAGACATGTCGTTTCATCTGCCTGGATCACATGATAATCATAGAGAAGCTTATGCAGGTAGTCATACAACACGCTCAGATATTCTTCGGAAAGACGTATCATCCAGTTCGCCATGTTTTGCCTGGTAATGGAAAGCCCATACCGTTCAAACTCTTTTTCAAGACGGTATAAAGGTACTGCATTTACGTATTTTCCATTCATGATCGCAGCTGCAAGCGTAGAAGAGACCGGACTTCCATGGAGCAGCCCCTTTGGGTGAGGTGCCCTTACCATATGTCCAACCTTCTTACCTTTGTATACACCGATATGATGCACGACAACTTCCACACTGGCAGGAATGAATTTATAACGGCGTGAAATGGTGTCCTCGAGTTGATACCAGCCTTTTTCACCGAATACACTTACCAGTTCTTCCTCAGAAAGATAGTGATCGATGACATTGACTTTCAGCCCGGAAAGATCTTCCTCTTTCTTGCCGGATCTTTTGCGTCCACGCTTTTTTTCAGAAGAAAGGTCCTGCGGCTCCGGTGCATCAAGATCACACACTGCCTCAGCTTCGTTAAAGAATACGATAGTCCCGTCAATCTCCATGAAGCGGATCTGGGCAGCATCTTCCATCTTTTCGGAAGAGCGTCCGAATCGGTCTTTCTTTGCCAGAACAAGCTGTTCCAGCATGAGCTGCATCTTATCGTTCAGGTCATGAACTTCTTTTGTCAGCACTTCCGTCTGGTTCTGAAGACTCATAATGATCTGAATGAGCAGGGATTTGTCAGCAGTATTCAGTTGTTCTTCTGTATATCTGTGTGCCATGATCAGAACTCCTTTACTGGTCTGATTATAGCAGAAATACAGTATTTATGCCACTTAGGGCATTTGTCACCTTCGTCATAATGACGGTGGATAACAATGCCAGATATCCGATGAAAATCTGCTTTTTGGCGGGTATCTGGCACTGTTATCCACCGACAGAGCAGTTGCCTCCTATATTATTACCAGGAGAAATGATGCACTGTCTGCAGTTGTGGATAACACATTTTTCAGATGTGTTTCAGTACTTTTTAGCTTGAAAACAAGTTTTTTATTTTCTACGAATTGCACAAAGATCAGAGTTCTTTTCGCGGAGAGTCGATCTGCTGTATCGGATGCTTCGCAACGATTTCGAATCCCTGCATGAGCATACGATACTGCTCCGGCGAGATTTCCAGTGCTTCCTGCTGGGTCCGTGGCCAGTTGAATGCCCCGTTATCAAGTCTTTTGTAAAGAAGGAGAAATCCGTCCCCTTCCCAAAGGAGTCCTTTGACACGGTCATTGCGTCTTCCACAAAAAAGATAAAGTGTATCTTTATCATATGGATCAAGATGAAACTGAAACCGGATGATGTTTGACAGTCCTTCCAGGCCACGACGGAGATCAGAGTAACCGGTAGCTATGAAGACTTTCTTAAAGCATGTCGCATTATTCAGCATGGATCAGGCCTCCGACAACACGGATCAATTCCGCCGAGGCAGAATTAGTGAAACCGATGAGCATCCCGCCGGTCTGTATGACTGCAACCGGTTTGAAACCATTGCAGACGAAACTTTCTGATGGGCTCTGATCAAGTTTCAACTCTACGAATGGAACAGCTACAGGCTGAGAAACAGAAGGTAGTTCCACATTTTTATCTGTAGGATTGACTAATGCATATGCTTCACGGCGAAGGATCTTCTGCCAGTAGAAAAATGATTTGTCAGAAATCCCGTTCTGCCTGCACCAGGCTGTTTTGGACTGTCCGCTGGCAAGACATTCGGAGATGATCTTTGACCATTGTTCACGACGCATCTGATGAGTAATCTTTTCCATTTTTAGTATCCTCCAAAAAACTCGTTAGTTTTTTAGAGAGATTATCTCAGAAAATGGATTTTGAAACTAGGCACGTACTATGGAGCGTTTACCAAAGATCCACTCGCTTTATGCAAAGAACTGCTGAAAGGGCCTCAGGATG
>JAZUHQ010000175.1:0-5597 GCA_045641805.1 Lachnospiraceae bacterium | reverse complement strand
TGCTCATCGCTGCATATTTCTGTCTGCCATTATGACCATTGACCTTGGAAAGCTTCAGTTCACGAATATCTCTGGAGATCGTTGCCTGAGTTACCTTAAAACCTGCTGCATTTAAAAGAGCAGCAAGCTGTTCCTGTGTTTCTACTTCATTCTGGTTAATGATTTCGATTATCTTTTCGTGTCTTTTTGATTTCATTCTATATCCACCTTTAATTGCTGCCTAATTTACGCTGCAGGATATTACTGTAACTCAGCTTTCCTCTGCGCAGAAGTTTGACGGTTTCTTTAGATCTGCAGATTTCTACACAATCAGACGTTTTCAGTCTGGCCGCCACATCACCATCAAAAGTAACCATCGCCTCTTCCACCTGTCTTGGTCTTCGGCTGGCGATCTCTACCCTGATTCTGTCACTGCCGGAAACAACAATGCTTCGGGACTGAAGTGAATGCGGACAGATCGGTGTGATGACCATAACATCCGTCTTTGGGAATACGATCGGACCACCTGCTGAAAGGGAATAGGCACTGGAACCGGTCGGTGTGGAGATGATAATGCCATCGCCCTCATAGACGCTCAGCAGTTCTTCATTCACATACACTTCCAGTTTCAGAAGTCTTGAAATACCTTCTCGTGAAATAACGATATCATTCAGTACCGTGTTTTTCATGATCAGCTGAAGGCCATTGTAAGCAACACCTTTCAGCATCATGCGCTCATCCACCTGATAGGTATCCGTCACCAGACAACTCAGACATCCCGGAAGTGTTGCCTTTTCCGCAGATGTCAGGAAACCGAGTGTTCCTATATTGACACTGAAGATTGGAAGCTGTCTTCCCTGTAATTCTCTTGTCGCTTTTAAGATCGTACCGTCCCCGCCCAGCACGATCAGACACTCTGTATCTTCCGGCATCTGATTCAGGTTATGCATCGGACCTTCCTCATTGTCCGGCCAGATCTCCTCTGCGATCCAGACACTGCAGCCGCAGCCTTCCAGATAGTCTCTGACCATATGGGTGAAATAGCGATCTTTATCTTTCTGATTGTTTGTCAGTACAGCAAATTTTTTCATTTGTGCCTCTTTCTTTTAACCTGAATGGTTAAAGAGAAGTATGTGCCGCCTCAACCACGGCTGCCGGATCTGCAGGCAGTGTCTTTGGCGCCTCCTGATCGTCTGTATATTTCTGAATATACATCAGGTATTCGATGTTGCCCTCCGGTCCCTTGATCGGTGAATAATCGAGACCAATGATCTCGAAATTCAGGCTTTGGGCAAAGGAGAGGATCATTTCAATCACTTCCAGATGCACGGACTTATCTCTGACAACGCCCTTGCGGCCTACCTTCTCGCGACCGGCCTCAAACTGAGGCTTGATCAGGCAAACCATGCGTCCGTCATCCTTAAGCAGTGCCTTTGCAGGTCCCAGAATCAGTCTCAGTGAGATGAAAGACACATCTGTGGCTGCAAAATCAATCGGTTCAGGTACCTGCTCATGTGTCACGTAGCGGAAATTGGTCTTCTCCATACAGATGACACGTGGATCGTTTCTCAGTTTCCATGCCAGCTGTCCATGTCCCACGTCGATGGAATAGACATGGTCAGCACCGTTCTGCAGCATGCAGTCGGTGAAGCCGCCGGTGGAAGCACCGATATCCAGGCATACCTTATCCTTACAATCTATTTCAAATACATCAACAGCTTTCTCGAGTTTCAGGCCGCCTCGGCTGACATAAGGAAGTGTGTGACCCTTGATCTCGATCTGACACTTTTCCACATCAAAAGTGGTACCTGCTTTATCCTCTCTGTTGCCATTGACAAATACGTTGCCTGTCATAATAATCGCCTTGGCTTTTTCTCTTGATTCTGCCAGATTTCTCTGAACAAGCAATACGTCTAATCTTTCTTTCATGTTAACCCCCTATGAGAGTTTCTCAATGATGCGTGCTGTGACAGCTTCAGGATCCATATGGAGGGAGGCTTTCAGCACATCCACACTACCGTGTTCTACATAAACATCCGGTACACCCACAGTGATCACAGGGACTGTCTCCCCCTTATTCTCATAATAGGCCAGGCAAGCCTGTCCAAAGCCACCGCTGAGGACATTCTCTTCCATTGTCACAACCAGATCGTATTCTTTTGCCAGCTGATCCAGCATCTCTGTATCTACCGGTGCTACGAAACGGGCATTCACAAGACCTGCGTCAATGCCTTTGGCTGCCAGAAGCTCTTTGACCTTGACTGCATCCTTAACCATACTGCCCACAGCGACCAGAGCGACTTTGCTGCCAGCGCTGATCAGCTCGCTCTTACCATAAACCACAGGGGCATTCCATTCACTCAGGCCTTCCCATGCCTCACCTCGTGAATAGCGGACAGCCACCGGTCCCTGATAATCATAGGCAAAACGGAGCATCTGAACCAGTTCATTCTTGTTTTTAGGTGCCATGACCGTCATGTTCGGGATCATGGAAAGGTAGGACAGATCAAAGATACCCTGATGGGTCTCACCATCCGCACCGACAAGGCCGGCTCGATCGACACAGAAGACAACCGGAAGGTTCTGGATACAGACATCATGGATGATCTGATCGTAAGCTCTTTGCAGGAAGGAAGAGTAAACGGCCACAAATGGTTTCATACCACCGGCTGCCATACCTGCCGCAAAAGTGACGGCATGCTGTTCTGCGATACCGACATCAAAAAATCTGTCAGGGAAATAATGGTTAAATCTTGTGAGGCCTGTGCCATCCGGCATAGCCGCACAGACCGCGATCACATCCTCATGGGTTTTGGCCAGTCTGCAGATCTCTCTGGAAAATACAGAAGTGTAGCTTTCTCCGGAGGAGGCTTTTGCCTTACCGGTTGCCACATCGAAGCTGCCGATACCATGGAATGCTGACGGATTGACTTCCGCCGGTCTGTAGCCCCTTCCCTTCTGAGTCACCACATGCACCAGTACCGGCTGGTTCAGCTTCTTCACACCGGTGAAGATCCGGACCATCTCCTGGATGTTGTGACCATCGACAGGGCCAATATATTTAATACCCAGATTTTCGAAAACACCGCCTTTGACAAGGACCTTACGGATGGAATCCTTGGAACGCTTTACATTGCGGGCCATGGAATCACCCACTCTTGGAATCTGCTGAAGTTTCTTTTCCACCTGCAGTTTGAAATCCACATAAGATTCTCTCGCACGCAGTGAAGAGAGATGCTGGGAAAGACCACCCACGTTTTCGGAAATGGACATCTTGTTATCATTTAAAACAATGATCATGTTGCTGCCAAGCCTGGACACATTGTTCAGAGCTTCATAAGCCATACCGCCTGTCATGGAACCATCACCGATGACGGCAGCAACGGTATAGTCTTCGCCTCTCAGATCTCTGGCTCTGGCATAACCGAGGGCGGCAGAGATCGATGTGGAACTGTGACCTGTATCAAAGGCATCACAAGGACTTTCCTTCATTTTAGGGAAGCCGCTCATACCACCGAAAGTACGCATCTTGTCAAAGCCATCTTTACGGCCGGTCAGGATCTTATGGGTATAAGACTGATGACCCACGTCAAAGATCAGCTTATCTTTTGGAAGATTCAGGCAGAGATGCAGTGCCATGGTCAGTTCGACTGCGCCTAAATTGGAAGCCAGGTGACCTCCGGTGATGCTGACCGAATGGATCAGGAATTCCCTGATCTGGGCAGCCAGTTCCTCATATTGTTCAGGCTCTATGTTCTTTATATCATTAGGTTCATTGATTCTATCCAGAATGCCGGACATAATGCACCATCCTTAGCTTATTTATTTCTGTGAATCAGCCATTCAATAAATGCATAGAGGAATGTTTCCTTTGCACCGCCTTTTTTGTCCAGTTCTTCAAGTATTGCCATCGCGTTCCTTGAATAACGATCCACGTCACTGAGTGCCTGCTCCATACCATAGAGTGTCACCCATGTGTTCTTCTCGTTCTTCTCATCACTGTGAACCGGTTTACCCAGTTCCTCAGTGGTACTTGTCACATCCAGAATGTCATCCTGGATCTGGAATGCCATACCGATGTCGTAAGCCGCTGTCTCAATTCGGCCGATCTCATCCTCTGTGGCACCCGCCAGTGTGGCACCGATCATCATGCATGCCTCGATCAGTGCACCTGTTTTCAGTTTGAAGATGAATTTCAGTTCATCTTCGGTCATGGACTTGCCTGTCAGCTCTACATCCACTACCTGGCCGCCGATCATACCGTAGATACCCGGCTTGTATGTCAGGATCTTCATGGCCTGCACGGTGCGTTTCAGCACGACAGGATCGTCGCCGGCTGCGTCAAAAGCTTTGGCTGCCGTCTCAAAAGCATAGTTTAAAAGGGCATCACCGGCAAGAATGGCCATGGCTTCACCATAAACCTTATGACTTGTCAGTCTGCCTCGTCTGTAATCGTCATTGTCAAGTGCAGGCAGATCATCGTGGATCAGTGAATAGGTATGGATCATCTCGATGGCTGCCATAAATGGCTCAACCACAGACATATCTGTACCGCCGAAGAAACGGTAGGTCTCACTGATCAGAAGAGGACGAAGACGCTTACCGCCAGCCATGACACTGTAACGCATGGCTGAAAAGATGGTCTTCTGATAGCCGGTCTCCTCAGGAAAATATTTCTGAAGGACCGCCTCCGCACCTGCTACTTTCTCTTTAAAATCCAGATCAAACTGTGTCATTGTCATCCACTCCCTGAATTTCTATTACTTTTTTCTCTATTTTATCAATCGTACCGTTACAGAATTTGATCAGTTTGACACCTTCCTGATAGAGCTTAAAGGACTCCTCGAGGGGAAGGTCCTTATCCTCCATTCTGGAAAGGAGGGCATCCAGTTCTTCAAATGCTGTTTCCAGTGTTTTTGCTTTTGCCATTGTTATTCTCTCCCTGCTTTGATCTCAGTCACTGTTGCCAGAATCTCACCATCGGTCACTCTTGCGGTGATGGCATCTCCCGGTCTCACCTGTCCGGTCTGTGTCACGGCATGTCCTTTGGCATCTGTCACGTAGGCATAACCGCGCTCCAGCTGCTTGAGCGGTGACATACCTTCCAGCTGCTTTGCGTAGAGGGCATTCTGATGTTTGGCCGCCTGAAGATGACGTTCCATCAGCATGCCGATCTTATCCTCGGCATCCATCAGTCGCTGGCGCTTCTCAGCCAGCTGACCCTCCGGACTCATATGCTTTAAGATCCGGCTGTAATTCTCTGCCATCTGACGTTTCCGATGAAGGCTGTCCCCCATGGCTGTATGGAGTGCCATGTCATAATTTCTGATCTTCTCCAGAAGACCTCTGACATCCGGCACTGCCAGCTCTGCGGCTGCAGACGGAGTGGGTGCTCTCAGATCGGAAACCAGATCAATGATCGTCGTGTCGGTTTCATGGCCTACTGCGGAAATGATCGGCACCTTGCAGTTGTAGACTGCTCTGGCCACACTTTCCTCGTTGAAGGCCCACAGATCCTCGATCGATCCGCCACCGCGTCCAACGATCATGACATCCACACCGTAAGCTTCAAGGGCATGGATACCTCTGACGACAGAAGTCGGAGGCCAAGCGGTCTT
>JAZUHQ010000174.1:0-13532 GCA_045641805.1 Lachnospiraceae bacterium | reverse complement strand
CCCCCGCATCACGGCCCACACCGATCTTGATGTGATCATCCGTGACCAGGCAGTCGTTGGTCGGATCCAGTCCGATCCATCTGCCTTCGTGCAGGATCTCTGTCCAGGCGTGGCTGACACCCTCTCCGATCACAAGACCGGTCACATATCTGGCCGGAATACCCGCCAGATGCATGAGGGCGATAAAGATATGGGCATAATCCTGACAGACACCAAAGCCCTGTGAAAAAGCTTCCTCTGCGGAAGTTTTGATATGGGTGGTACAGGATCTGTATTCAAATGCCTGATAGAGGGCATGCATGATGGAAAGTGCTTTCGCACAGGCATCTCCCTCGGGTTTTAAGGTTTCAAAAAATGCCTCAATCTTCGGGCCTGCTTTTGAAAGACCATAGGGATACTTAAACACAGCATCCAGATCTTCATTCATGGCCTCTTCATATGGCGCGCAGCCTGTGACCGCATCTCCGCTGATCTCAAAGCGGAAAGAGGTATGGGGTCTCTCATTGACACCATAGATCTGCGCATTTCGGAAACCATCCTTGCCATACTGAAACGGTGTTTCAGGACAAAGATGGATCTTTACATTGTCTATCGTCTGTCTTGCCGTCGTCTGCGGCAAGCACTTGATGGTGAAGTGACACCTTCCCACGGGTTCTGAATAGTCGATCTGCATATGATAGGAAAAGTGAAGCTTTTTCATAACATATGCCCCCCTTAAAAGATAGATTCTACCTCTGCAACGATACGGTAGTAATCCGGTGTCTCTTCCTCGACCATCGCATTGAGGCTGGCCAGTTTTTCAGGATCATAGTCCAGGCCGGATCTCTCCACACGAGGGATCATACGGTGAACGGCTCTTGCCAGTTCTTTACGATCTACACCGAGACGCGCATAGAGGTCGATTCGCTCGATACGTTTTCCGGCTTTGATGATGTTGCGGACGTTCTCGCTGTCGATCTGGTCATCCACCGTACCATAGAAAGCCAGGAGATTGTCGGTCACCTTCTGAAGTTCGATCAGTGGAGACTTACTCATGGCTGCCTTGTTCATGGCATAGATCGCCAGCTGGATAAAGGCCAGTGTCTCTGAACCGATGCTCTCACGCAGGGTGATGGCATTGTCATAGGCACGGTTTAAGTTGCTGATAATGGAATCCGGATTTTCGGTATCAAATGGATACCTTGTCACGAAATCCTTCTTGTCTGTATAAATATTTGGAATGTCGATGCTCTTGCAGAAATCCTCATAGTGTTCTGCCATACCATCGATCAGGATGTCAAAACTTCTTGAAAAAATACGCAGTGTTGTATATACGCGCTCTGTGTAACGGCCCAGCCAGTAGAGATGGTCCGCCTGTTCTACCGAGATAATACCCATGTGTCCTTAAATCCTCCTCCCTGAGATGAATTCACGATAAATGAATCCGGATTACGTGAAAATCTGGTCAGTCCACTCTTCCATACGAGTGGTTCATCTGCCATCAGTACAAAAGCTCGAAGGTCCGCCTTACGAGGCAGGTGCTCATTGCCCTCAATGATGTCCAGATCCTGGAAATCGATGACTTCCTGAGCAATGAAACGTGTTGGTTCCTTCTCAAGCAGCTTTAAGAAATCGGCCTTCTGCTGTTTGGTCATGGTGTTGCCGAAAACAACGCCATAGCCGCCGGCTTCTGCCACGTCCTTGAGCACAAGATCGTCGAAGTGCGCCAGAACGTAGTCATAGTCTTCTTTGTAGAATGGCAGGTAGGTTGGTGCGTTCATGAGGATCGGCTCTTCATGGAGATAGTAGCGGATCATCTTTGGTACAAAGTAGTAGATACCCTTATCGTCCGCAACACCATTGCCCGGTGCATTGAGAAGGGCCACGTTGCCTTTCTTGAAGACATCGTAGACATGAGGGATACCAATGAGCGATTCAGGATTGAAGTTCATCGGATCCAGATATTCATCGGAGATACGTCTGTAAACAGCACCGACACGCTCCAGTTTCTGGTCGGCTGTCATAAAGTAGAGCTTGTCATCCTTGACGATCAGCTCAGAACCGTTGACCAGCTGAGCGCCTGTCTGCTCTGCCAGAAAACTGTGTTCAAAGTAAGCGGCATTGTAACGACCCGGTGTCAGGATAACATTGAGGCCGCCTGTGTTGACGTTGTCCATGGTTCTTTTCAGGAGCTGAGCGTAGTTACGGTTATCCTCGATCTTGAGGTCGATGAAGGTATCCGGTGAAGCTCTTCTGCAGAGGTCTCTGGCGATCATCGGATAGGAAGCACCGGATGGCACGCGCAGGTTGTCTTCCAGGATATACCACTGCTCGTCCTTACCTTTGACAAGGTCGATACCGGAGATGTGGGAATAGATATCCTTGATCGGTGTGACCCCTTCACACTCTGCCATGTAACCGCTGGAAGCAAAAATAAAATCTTCCGGCACAACGCCGTCTTTGACGATCTGCTTCTTGGAATAGATATCCTTCAGAAACAGGTTTAAGGCCACCACGCGCTGCTTGAGGCCTTTCTCCAGATAAGCAAACTCCTGCTCCTCGATAATTCTCGGAATCGGGTCAAAAGGAAATAACTGTTCCTTAAATACATTATTTTTGTAAATACCAAACTTTACACCATAACGGGCCAGCAGTTCATTGACCGTATCCGTATGCTGCAAAAGATCCAGATGTCTCATGGATTTGTACCTTCCTTTCCTGATGATACGAAAAAAAGGCGCTTTGCTCACGCAAAACGCCTTCGTTTTAATCTCAATTATTATGTCATTAATGATATACCGAACAGATCGGATTTGTCAACGTCTGATTCTGTTTCCCTTTTAAACGGATTCAAACTCGTCGATGATCTCCTGTGAAGGAGGTGCTGTGACAAGGCTGACAACCACGATGGCGATCGTGGAGCAGATGAATGCAGGAAGCAGCTCATAGATGGCAAGGATGCCGCCCATTGGTGCAATACCGAACTTCCAGATGAAGATCATGGCACCACCGACAACCATACCTGCCAGTGCGCCTGCTTTGTTTGTTCTCTTCCAGAAGAGGGAGAAGAGCATGATCGGACCGAATGCAGCACCAAAACCTGCCCATGCGAAGGATACGATCTGGAAGACGGAGCTGTCAGGGTTACCTGCAAGGAAGACAGCGATGATTGCGATCACGATAACCGTACCTCTTGCCATCAGCATGGATGTCTTTTTATCTACCTTGATACCCAGTGTATCCTGAAGGAGGTTCTGGGAAAGGGAGGAAGAAGCTGCAAGCAGCTGTGAATCTGCTGTAGACATTGTACATGCAAGAATACCTGCAAGGATCAGACCACCGAGCACAACAGCCAGGAAGCCATGCTGGCTGAGCAGCATTGCGGCTTTGATGATCAGTGTCTCTGCCTGAGAGGAACCTTCAAGGACATCGATCGCACCAGCCTTGGACATGCTGTAACCGATGATACCGATGAAGATAGCGACTGCCATGGAGATCACAACCCATACGGAAGCGATTCTTCTGGAAAGTGTCAGCTTGTTCTCATTCTCGATACCCATGAAACGAAGAAGGATATGCGGCATACCGAAGTAACCAAGACCCCAAGCCGCTGTGGAAGCGATGGTCAGGGCACCGTATGGAACCGCTTCGCCTGTTGCTGCACTGTGCATCTGTGTCAGAGAAAGGTAACCTGCAAGAGATCTTGCATTGTCCATAACCACGCTTGTACCACCTGCCACGTTGATACCGAAGATCACAACGATGATCAGTGCGATGGACATAACGATACTCTGGATCAGGTCTGTTGTGGAAGCGGCAAGGAAACCACCCAGGGATGTATAAGTAACGATGATGATGGCACTGACGATCATGGCCGGCATGTAGTCAACACCAAATAATGTACCGAATAACTTACCACATGCAGCAAAACCGGATGCTGTATATGGAACGAAGAAGATAACGATAACGATCGCGGAGATAGCCATCAGCGCGTGACTGTCATCGCGGTATCTGTTGGAGAAAAACTCCGGAATAGTGATGGCATTACCAGCCTTCACAGAGTAACGACGAAGTCGCTTTGCGACGATCAGCCAGTTCAGATAAGTACCTACGGCAAGACCGATCGCTGTCCAGCCTGCGTCTGCAACACCTGTCAGATAAGCAACGCCCGGAAGACCCATCAGCAGCCAGCTGCTCATGTCGGAAGCCTCCGCACTCATGGCTGTTACAAAAGGTCCCAGCTTACGACCGCCAAGATAGAAATCACTGACGTCATTGTTCTTTCTTGAAAAATAAATTCCGATGAGTACCATCATTGCCAGATAAACGACAATAACGGCAAACATGCCCATTGTTGTTCCACTCATAACTTGTCTCTCCTTAAAATATATTTTTTGATCAAGTGTCAGCCTGCACGGTCACTCACCACCATACCTAGTCGTTCCCTCAAATTATATCGGATCATTTCTTGAACGCGTTGCCACTTTAATCAAGTAGTGTTAAAACAATGACGAAAGTATATCATAACGAAAATCAGACTGCAATACAGAACAAAGTATAGACTAAAGTACAGAATAAAAAAAGAAAGTGTCGAAGATAATGCTTATTCTTCAACACTTTCTTAATAGACGAAATTATAGACTTAAAATTGTTCTATAAAAAAACTTTACTTTCTATCGACTATTGGAGACAAAAAGCCCGGCATCATGGCACCTGCGTAGGTTCTCAGCGAATACTCACCATTGCAGATGCACCAGTCGTAGAGCAGGCCGCGTTCACTGATGGCATAGATCTTGACCAGCTCATTGGCCGACATATCCTGTCTGAACTCGCCCTTCTCCTGGCCTTCCGTAAAGATCCTGCGGAGCAGTTTAAAGTAGATACGGTTGCGGTCCAGGAGGTGTTTTTCACCTCTTGTGATCAGCTGGGAAGATAAAAG
Organism: Lachnospiraceae bacterium; assembly: GCA_045641805.1. Taxonomy (GTDB): domain Bacteria; phylum Bacillota; class Clostridia; order Lachnospirales; family Lachnospiraceae; genus Coprococcus_A. Next base: position 8,614 of record JAZUHQ010000174.1, on the reverse strand, counting down.
ACCCGCCAGCAGATCCAGGGAAATACTGTTCTCGATCATTGTAAAGAGTTCCTGATTGAGGTAGAGCAGTTTTTCCATACAGGTCTCAAACTGCACCAGCTTGGGCTCCAGTTCCTCATATTTCTCATCAAAAAGATAAGCCAGGGAACCTAGCAGGGCATCCTTGCCATCAAAGTAATGGTAGAAGGAGCCTTTGGATGTACCGGACTCGGCGATGATCTCATCGATCGTCGTCTCGTCGTAGCCCTGATTATAAAACAGCTTCCAGGCTGCTGTAATGATCTTACCTTTTGTGTTGCCTGATTTTTTACGCGCCATGTTCCTCTCCCATGTTCACCTTTTCTACAAGGCCAAAACCGATCGGCGTAGGTCCTGTATAGACACCGATCGCCGCACCGATCTGTTCCGGCGGAATGTCCGGAATAAAGCCCGACCATCGTTTTTCTGCCTCTTTGATAAAGAGTTCTCTCAGCACATCACCCTCGGCAATGTCATAGCCATAACCGATGATGTACTCATAATTCTCAGGGTGTCCGCCCTGTTCTTCCACATATTTAAAGAGCATCTCCACAATCTTCTTGCGGGCTTTGGCACGGCCTCTTGCAAGACCGCCTGTCTGAAGTTCACCATCCTCCAGATAGATCAGCGGATTCAGATTCAGAAGATTGGCTGCGGTACCGGCCAGCTTACCGACACGGCCGCCGCGGATCAGGTAATCCAGTTCGCTGAGCGAGAAGAAAATGCGGGATGTTTTGATAATTCTGGCTGCTTCCGAAAGAAGAGTATCGTAATCCATGCCCTTTTGTGCCGCTTCTGCCAGAACACGGACGATCAGTCCCTCCTCAAGGGTTGCCTGCATACTGTCAACGATCGTCACACGAATCTTCGGATACTCATCTTCGATCATCTCCTTAGCCACGTTGGCTGCATTAAAAGCGCCGCTGAACTTCTGAGAAACGGTAAAGCAGATGATATCCATGCCCTGCCTGGCATACTTTTCAAACATGTCAAAAAAGTCTGTGATCGCAGGAAGAGATGTTTTCGGAGAAACACCAGGATGGTCCACCATGAACTGATAGAGGTCTCTGACCTTCAGTTCCACTTCTTCTTTCAGATAGTGGGTACCATCCACACATATATAGTAAGGGATCACTTCAATATTCAGTTCTGCAGCCTTTGCCAATCCGTAATCCCATGAACTGTCAGTAATGATCTTGTAAGCCATTGTCTTAACTCCTTCTGAAATGCGGGTTATGAACCCCCTGTTCATTGCCGGCATTCTATCTATCATTATACTTCTTTTAAGGAAACATGGAAAGAAAAATCACAAGTTCCAAAGAAGTGCCCCTTTTGGTATACTTAAGGAAGGAAAAAGACAGAAAGGAGATCCGGCATGCAGTCATCAGAAAAAACCTATATCGCCATTGACCTTAAAAGCTTCTATGCTTCTGTGGAATGCATGCTTCTCGGGCTGGATCCCATGACCACCAACCTGGTCGTTGCGGATGCATCCAGAACGGAAAAGACCATCTGTCTGGCGGTTTCTCCTTCTCTGAAAGCCTACGGTATTCCGGGAAGAGCCCGTCTCTTTGAAGTCGTTCAGAAGGTCCGCGAGGCCAACAGCCGCCGCTTGTCGGAGGCGGTCAAAAAGCGCCTGATCAAACGAAACGAAGAGGGCCAGTATGCCTTTACCGGTACTTCAAGCAACGCCAATGAGCTGAATGCCGATCCGACACTTGAGCTTTCCTATATTATTGCTCAGCCGCGTATGAAGACCTACATGGAATACAGTACCAAAATCTACAACATTTACCTCCGATATATCTCACCGGAAGATATTCATGTCTACTCCATCGATGAGGTCATCATCGATGTCACCGAGTATCTGCCCCTCTATCATCTGACGGCACATGAACTGGCCATGAAGATCATCCGTGACATACTCTCTTCCACCGGCATCACCGCCACCTGCGGCATCGGCACCAACATGTACCTGGCTAAAGTCGCCATGGACATCGTTGGCAAGCACGTCCCTGCAGACAAGGACGGTGTCCGTATCGCTGAGCTGGATGAATACAGCTACCGCAAGCAGCTCTGGACCCATACCCCTCTGACCGATTTCTGGAGGGTTGGCCCGGGTACAGCCAAAAAGCTCCAGGCCCACGGCATGTATACTATGGGTGACGTCGCCCGCTGTTCCATCAGCGATACCCCTTACTGGAACGAAGACCTGCTCTACAAGCTTTTCGGCATCAATGCAGAGCTCCTCATTGACCATGCCTGGGGATGGGAACCGACGACCATTGCACTTGTCAAAGCCTACAAACCGGAGACCAACAGTATCTGTTCAGGCCAGGTCCTGCCTTGCCCTTATGACTATGAAAAGATGAAGATCATCGTCCGTGAGATGGCCGATCTCATGGCGCTGGATCTGGTAGAGAAGGGTCTGGTCACCGACCAGCTGACCCTGACCATCGGCTATGACAGAGAGAGCCTGGAAGGCGACCACTACAAGGGTCCCGTCACCGAAGACCGTTACGGACGAAAAGTCCCAAAGCATGCCCATGGCACCATCCATCTGGGCAGACAGACCTCCTCCACAAGGATCCTGATGGAAAAGACCAGCGAACTCTTTGAGCGCATTATCAACAAGGATCTCCTGGTCCGCCGCCTTTACCTGAACGCAGACAAGGTGGTGACCGAAGCGTCGGTTCTTGAGAAACCACAGTATGAACAGATGGATCTCTTTACGGACTATGCAGCCCTAAAAGCGCAGCGCGAGGCCGAGGAAGAACAGCTCCGTCAGGAAAAGAAACTCCAGAAAGCCATGCTGGATATCAAGAAAAAGTATGGCAAAAATGCCATCCTGAAAGGCATGAACCTGCAGGAAGGCGCAACCACCACGACACGCAACAAATCCGTCGGCGGACATAAAGCATAGGAGGGAACAGCATGAAAGACGATCCACACCGCTATGATGACATGCTCTTGCTCCCTCACCACGTCTCCAAAAAACATATCCCCATGAGTCTTGAAAACCGTGCAGCCCAGTTCAGCCCTTTCTCTGCCCTGACCGGCTATGAGGCCAGGATCCGCTCAGCCCTCCATGAAAGGTGCAACCGCGTCCTGCTCTCCGATGAGGAGAAAGAGGATATCGGCAAGATCCTTGGCTCCCTGAAAAAGTATGATCCCGTTTCCATCACCTATTTCCATGAAGATCCGGGAACCGATGGCAGCGGCGGCATGGCCGAGGGCGAATATCTGGAAACCACCGGCAAGGTACTTGGCATCAGCAGTACCTACAAGATCCTCCGGATCCATACCGAGGGCACCTACATGGATATTCCTTTTGACGACATACTGGAGATTAACGAACAGACCGAAGAAGAATAGATATTTGAAGAATGAAAAATGAAGGCACTTCAGCCCAAGCTGAAGTGCCTTTGTTCTTTGCTTATTTACTATTATTGGATCACCGATTACTTGCCGATATGGAAGGAAACCAGAAGGTCTTCCTGATGAACGGATTCGCCTTCCACTACGTAGATCTTGTCGACGGAACCATTGATCTTGGAAACAACCGTTGTCTCCATCTTCATGGCCTCGACAGTCATCAGCGGCATGTTCTCTGTGACAGGATCGCCTTCCTTGACAAAGATCTTGGAAACTGTACCAGGGATCGCAGAACCCAGATGCTTTGGATTGTTCTTATCCGCTTTAAGCTTTCTGTCTGCCTTAACCTCCAGCTTCTTATCCTGGATCTTGACAGTTCTGAGCATACCATTGACAGAGAATGTCAGAATACGAATACCCTCTCTGTCCGGATCACTCTCTTCCAGGAACTTGATCAGGATCTGCTTACCTTCACCAATGTTGAGGTAAGTCTCCTCACCCTTTCTCAGACCATAGAAGAAGACATGGCTCTCAAGACGTGTGACATCATTGTACATCTCGAAATGCTCACAGTAGTCCTCATATACCTTTGGATAGAGGGCATAGCTGATGGCCTTCTGATGGAGGGCTTCCGCAGACAGGTTTTCATAGTGATATTTCTCGATAAGATATTTTTTAATCGCATCAAAGTCAACCGGAGGCAGGGATTTACCCGGTCTCTCCGTCAGAGGCTCGATATCCTTGAGGACGATCTTCTGAAGCGCCTCAGGGAAACCGCCGTATGGCTGTCCCATCATACCCTGGAAGTAGGACACAACGGAATCCGGATAGGATAAGCCTGCACCTTCTGTGAGGATGTTGTCCTTTGTCAGGTTGTTCTTGTACATGAAGATCGCAAGGTCGCCGACAGCCTTGGAGGTTGGGGTTACCTTGACGATGTTGCCAAGAAGGTCGTTGGCCTCTTTATAGAGGGCCTTGATCGCTTCGAAGTCTTCCGGTGAACCCATACTTGTTACCTGAGCCAGAAGGTTGGAATACTGACCGCCAGGGATCTCATACTTGTAGATCTCAACGTTCGGAGATTTCATATCGGACTCAAAAGCCGCATAGACCTTACGGATACGGTTATAGTATCTGGACAGCTCATCCAGCTCCTCAAAGTCCAGACCGGTCTCTCTCTCATCGCCTCTGAGCGCTTCCACGACCGCATTCATGGATGGCTGGCTTGTCATGGAAGCCATGGACTCAATGGCAAGGTCAACGATATCCACGCCGGCTTCAGCTGCCATCAGAACGGTGCTGACACCATTACCTGTGGAGTCATGGGTATGGAGATGCACAGGAACCTTGAGCACTTCCTTGAGGGCCTTGACCAGCTTATAGGCTGCTCTTGGTTTCAGGAGGGCTGCCATGTCCTTGATCGCAATGGCATGAACACCCAGATCCTGAAGCTCAAGTGCCATGTTGACATAGTAGTCCAGTGTATATTTGTGTTCGTTTGGATTGGTGATATCACCTGTATAGCAGATCGTACCCTCAACGATCTTGCCTGTCTTAAGGGCCGCTTCGATCGGCATCTTCATGTTTTCGATCCAGTTTAAGCTATCGAAAATACGGAAGACATCAACACCATGGTCAGCGGAGATCTTAATGAATTCCTGAACCACGTTGTCAGGATAGTTGCTGTAACCAACTGCATTGGAAGCTCTGATCAGCATCTGGATCAGGGTATTTGGCATACGCTCTCTGAGGAGTTTCAGACGCATCCAAGGAGACTCTTTGAGGAAACGATAAGCTGTATCGTAGGTCGCACCGCCCCAGCACTCAACAGAGAAGGCATTCTGCATGAAGGCGTTGGTCGCATAAGCCGCACCACAGAGGTCCTTGCTTCGCATACGTGTGGCCATCAGAGACTGCTGGGCATCACGCATGGTTGTATCGGTAACATAGAGCTTCTTTTCCTTTAAGATCTTCTGCATGAAGCCCTCTGCACCCAGTTTGAGGAACTCATCTCTTGCACCGTAGATGAGCTTTGTCTTGTCGTACATTGGAAGGACGCGGTTCTCATAGAATGGCTTCTCACCTGTGGTCGCATTGACGATACGGTCACCTAGGAATTCTACGATCTTGGTCGCTCTGTCCTGGCTGAGGTGAAGCTCAAAGAGCTCCGGTGTCTCTTCAATAAAGGTTGTATAGCACTGACCGCTCTGGAAAACAGGGTGGTTCAGGACGTTGATCAGGAATGGGATATTGGTCTTAACACCACGGATACGCATCTCCTGAAGGGCACGGATAGATTTTCTGACAGCACCCTTGAAAGTACGGTCGATGGAGATGGCTTTCAGGATCAGGCTGTCATAGTATGGCTGTACCACGGCACCTGTGTAGGCATTACCGCCGTCCAGACGCATACCGTTACCGGAACCGGAACGATATACCGTGATCTCACCTGTATCCGGCAGGAAGTTGTTGGCCGGGTCTTCTGTGGTGACACGTGTCTGAATGGAGTAACCGATCGTACGGATGGATTCCTGGTTTGGAATACCGATCTCTTCGGAATTGAGCGGGTAGCCTTCTGCGACCAGGATCTGGGACTGAACCAGATCGATGGTTGTGATCATCTCAGAGACCGTATGCTCAACCTGAATACGAGGGTTCATCTCGATAAAGTATGGGTTGTTGTCACTGTCCACAAGGAATTCCAGTGTACCGGCATTGCGGTAGCCTACCTTCTTTGCCAGACGGATGGACGCATCGAAGATGATCTGTCTTGTCTTTTCAGGGATTGTGAAGGCTGGTGCATACTCGACAACCTTCTGATGACGACGCTGAACGGAACAGTCACGGTCAAACAGATGGACCACGTTGCCGTAGTTGTCACCTAAGATCTGAACTTCGATATGTTTTGGTCCCTTGAGGTACTTCTCAACGAAGATCTTATCGTCACCGAAAGCCTTCTTGGATTCGTTCTTGGCCTCGTTAAATTCCTTCTCAAGATCCTCCGGACGGTTAACGATACGCATACCACGACCGCCGCCGCCATTGGAAGCCTTCAGCATGACAGGATAGCCGACCATCTCAGCCACTTCTCTGGCTGCATCGGCTGTCTTGATGGCATGGTCGATACCCGGAATGATCGGTACATTGGCTTCGATGGCCATCTGCTTGGATGAGATCTTGTCACCCATGGCATTCATGATGTCACTGGATGGTCCGATGAAGACAATGCCATTGCGCTCACAGGCATCCACGAAGTCAGGGTTCTCGGAAAGGAAACCGTAGCCCGGGTGGATGGCATCCACGTTGTTGGCCAGAGCGATCTTGATGATCGTGTCAATATCCAGATAAGCGTCTACAGGACCCTTTGCCGGATTTAAAGGGTAAGACTCATCGGATTTGGAACGGAAAAGAGAATACTTGTCTTCCTTGGAATAGATACTTACGGTCTTGATACCAAGCTCATTGAGTGCTCTGAATACGCGGATCGCAATCTCACCACGGTTGGCAACGAGCACCTTTTTGAATGGTCGAATCTGGATTCCACTCATTTTTAATCCTCCTATATGATTCTGCCGCATTCAGGGATCTGCGGCCTGCTGTATCCGGTTCATCACCGTACGAACCGGACTTTCGAATTGCATCAGTGGTTTCGAGTATATAACGGTTTTTGTATACATGCAAGATACTCTTTATCAGACTGCATATAGCAAGGTTTTAACAATGTTTTCAGGTTGTTTTTGCAAGATTCCGTCACAGACGATTCTTTTTATCCTTTTATCGTCCATTTAGGGCAAAAAAAGTGGCCAAAAACGTTTTTCTGTCACGCTTCTGTCCGCCCCTCAAAAGCAATTTTGACAAAAAAAAGACGAAAGTGTCTATTATATAGACACTTTCGCTCTATTTTCATCATATAGGCTTTATATTGTTCTTAATTTTGTACAATCCATCAAAAGCGCAGACGCATCTGATGCCAGCTGACGCCGCCATGCTCCGATCCGGAAATGCCTTCATCAAGGAATCCGAACTTGGCATAGTAATGAACCAGATGGTCCTTGCAGGTGAGCACCAGACCCTGTCTTTTCTGTGCTCTGGCCTGTTCAATGCAATGCTGCATCATCTGTGCGGCGATTCCCTGTCTCTGACAGGAAGGAAGGGTATCCAGGCCGAAGATCATCTGCCACTTGCCATTTTCCTTGTGCTTGTCCGCTTCCTCATACATCCAGTCCGCAAGATCCGCCTCATCGGTCACAAATCCATTGATAAAGCCAATGATCTCTCCCTCTTTTTCCATGACCCAGAAATGGTCAGGGTAAGCGGCGATCCTGTCCTTCATCGCCTGTCGGGGTGCTGCCTCTGCAGCCGGAAAGCAGGCTGCCTCAATGGCTGTGACAGCCTCTAAATCTGTTTCTCTGACTGTACGGATCATCTTATTCCTCTACAAGGGCGATGGCTTCCACTTCGCAGAGAACACCCTTTGGAAGGTCCTTGACAGCAACGCAGCTTCTTGCAGGTTTGGAAATGAAATACTTGGCATACACTTCGTTGAAGGCTGCAAAGTCCTCAATATTGGCAAGGAAACAGGTTGTCTTGTAAACCTTGGAGAAGTCTGTTCCGGCTGCCTCCAGGATAGCACCGATGTTCTTGCAGCTCTGCTCTGTCTGAGCGGCAATGCCCTCAGGAATGCTGCCATCTGCAGGGTTTACAGGGATCTGGCCGGATGTTGTCAGGATACCATTGACCACCATTGCCTGGGAGTATGGTCCGATCGCACCCGGTGCTTTATCTGTACTGATGATTTTCATAAGAAATACCTCCAAAAAATAATCTTTTCCCCTACTATACCACCAATCCCTCCCCAACCTCAAGTCCCGCAATTATCTTCCGGAATCAGTAGAGAAATCCTGTCAGATGTGCTATGCTTTATCGTAGAAAAGTGAGGTACAAACATATGACATCTTATAAGAAAGTCGCTATCCTTGGTGTCGGTGCCGTCGGGGCATACCTTCTCTGGGGACTGGCACCAAAAACAGAAATAGAAACCATCATTATCGCCGAAGGCGAGCGCAAAGAGCGTCTGGAACGCGAGGGTATCATGATCAACGATCAGCTCTACCATCCTCAGATCTGCACACCGGAAGAAGCCAAAGGTGCCGATCTGATCATTGTCGCTGTTAAATATACGGCACTTGATTCTGCCTGCGATGCCCTTAAGCGCGCCGTA
>JAZUHQ010000173.1:0-5072 GCA_045641805.1 Lachnospiraceae bacterium | reverse complement strand
TCACCGCGTACACCATGTGTAGAAGAAATGACACCGACTCTTAAATATTTTTCCATAGTTCCTCGCTTGGTTTAAAAATGGCATTGGCCGCAGCCAATGCCATCAATTATCTCTTTACTGCAGAATTTCTACAATAATCTTCTTGTCATCTCTGGACGCTGCGGACTTAACAACAGTACGGATCGCTTTAGCGATTCTACCCTGCTTTCCGATAACTTTGCCCATATCTTCCGGAGATACTTTCAGCTCAATTACGATTGATTTTTCAGTAACTGTCTCAGTAACAACAACTTCATCCGGGTGATCAACAAGAGAGGTAGCAATTACTTCTACTAATTCCTTCATCCTGCTTTCCTCCACGCGGATACTTATTTAATGATACCAGCGTTCTTGAAAAGTCTGTTAACTGTCTCTGTTGGCTGAGCACCGTTGGATAACCACTTCTGAGCAGCTTCCTCATCAACCTTAACATCAGCTGGCTCTACATTTGGGTTGTAGTAACCGATCTCATCGATGCATCTGCCATCTCTTGGGGATCTGCTGTCTGCTACGATAATTCTATAAAAAGGTGCCTTCTTCTGTCCCATTCTTCTTAATCTGATCTTAACTGCCATTGTACTATTCCTCCTGAATAAAAACTTTTAATTATTTTTGATTTATAAGCCAAACGGTAATTTGAATCTGCCTCGTTTACCGCCCATTGGCATTTTGCCGCCAAACTGCTTCATCATCTTTTTCATCTGATCCTGCATTTTGACAAGCTTGTTGACTTCACTGATGTCCACACCTGAACCTGCCGCAATACGTTTCTTTCTGCTTGGACTCATGATCGCAGGATTGGATCTCTCCTCCGGAGTCATGGAAAGAATGATTGCTTCGATTCGGTCAAACTGCTTCTCATCAACATCTACATTTTTAAGCTGACTGCCAACGCCTGGCATAAGTGCCAGCATTTCAGTCATACCACCCATGTTTCTCATCTGTCTGAGTGATTCAAGCAGATCATCGTAACCGAATTCTGCTTTTTTGAGCTTCTGATTGAGTTCTTTCGCTTTGGATTCATCAATCTGACTCTGAGCCTTCTCAATTAATGTGAGCACATCGCCCATACCGAGGATTCTGGAAGCCATACGGTCCGGATAAAACTGTTCAAGGTCTGAAAGCTTCTCACCCATACCGACATATAAAATAGGCTTACCTGTGACTGCTCTGATGGAAAGGGCTGCACCACCTCGTGTGTCGCCATCCATCTTTGTGAGGATCACACCATCGATCTCGATCTGTTCATTGAATGATTTCGCAACATTGACTGCATCCTGACCGGTCATTGCATCGACAACGAAAATTGTCTGGTCTACAGTGATCGCTGCCTGAATGTTTTTCAGCTCGTTCATCATGTCTTCATCGACATGAAGTCGGCCTGCCGTATCCAGAATCACGACATTGAAATCATTGGCTTTTGCATGCTCAATTGAGGCTTTTGCAATATCAACAGGATTCTGACGATCTCCCATTGAAAATACGGGAACTCCCTGTTTTTCACCGTTTACCTGTAACTGCTTAATCGCAGCCGGACGGTAAACGTCACAAGCAACCAGAAGAGGTTTTCTTCCTTTTGCTTTGAGTTTTCCTGCAATCTTTGCTGTAGTTGTTGTCTTACCGGCACCCTGCAGACCTGCCATCATAATGACGGTGATCTCATTGGAAGGCTTTAATGCGATCTCTTTTGTATCGCTGCCCATCAGTGAAACCATCTCTTCATTAACGATTTTAATAACTGTCTGTCCCGGTGTCAGGCTGTTGAGAACATCCTGACCAACTGCACGCTCAGTTACAGAATTAATGAATTGTTTAACGACCTTAAAGTTAACATCCGCTTCAAGCAGTGCCATCTTTACTTCTTTAAGAGATGCCTTGACATCTGCCTCAGTCAGTCGGCCTTTACTTCTCAGATTTTTAAATACATTTTGCAGCTTATCTGATAAACTCTCAAATGCCATTTAATTGCCTCCGAATCTACAATTCATCAATAATGGTATCTGACAAATGTTCGATCTCGACCACTGCTTTCATCACCTGATCTTTATCATCCTGGTGAGCAAGAATCTCATTCGCCCATTCATTGATCTTAGATACTTTGACTTTGGTATTTATGAACTTTTCAACCAGATGAAGTTTCTGCTCATAGCCCTGAAGCTGTTTTCTGCATCGTTTGACAATATCGTAGACCCCCTGTCTGCTGATATCCTTCTCCTCAGCAATCTCACTCAGGGAAAGGTCATTCAGTACAAAGTCCTCATAGATATTCTTCTGATGCGCTGTGAGCAGCTCTCCGTAAAAATCAAAGAGCAAAGCTTCTTCAAGTAATTTCTCCATAAAAACAACACCTGTAAAGTATTTTTACTTTACAGGTGGTATCATAACGCATTGAATTCTGTTTGTCAACAAAAAAGATGGAATCTTTTATTCATTGACTGCAAAAAGTGCATCGACATAATCATCTGTGTTGAATTTCTGGAGATCTTCCATCTTCTCTCCGACACCGATATACTTGACTGGCACATCCAGTTCAGACTGGATCGCGATGGCAATACCACCCTTGGCTGTACCATCCAGCTTTGTGAGAACGATACCGGTGATATCTGCAGCCTCTTTGAACTGCTTCGCCTGAACAAGTGCATTCTGACCTGTTGTTCCGTCGAGAACGATCAGGCTCTCTCTGTAAGCTTCAGGATATTCACGTTCAATAATACGGTTGATCTTCTTGAGCTCTTCCATCAGATTCTTCTTATTATGAAGACGACCGGCCGTATCACAGAGAAGGATATCTGCCTTTCTTGCTTTGGCCGCAGCGATCGCATCGTAAATAATGGAAGCCGGATCGGAACCTTCCTGACCTGCGATGATATCAACTTCTGCTCTGTGCGCCCACTCTGTCAGCTGTTCAATGGCTGCCGCACGGAAGGTATCAGCCGCTGCAAGTACAACCTTCTTGCCTGCTTTCTTATACTGTCCTGCCAGTTTACCGATCGTTGTTGTCTTGCCGACACCATTGACACCGATGACAAGGACAACGGAAGTCTGCTTCTCAAAGTCATAGGCATTCTCATCCACACTCATCTGTTCTTTAATCGTGTCGATCAGAAGTTGTTTGCACTGAGCAGGCTCTTTGATATGATTCTCTTTGACCTTTTCTTTCAGGTCATCAATGATATTCTCTGTTGTGTGAATACCGATATCGGCCATGACAAGCACTTCTTCGAGTTCTTCATAAAAGTCATCATCGATGGCTGAAAAACCGGAAAAGATGGCATCAAAGCCGGACATAATACTTTTTCTTGTTTTGGTAAGACCTTCAACCAATCGGCTGAAAAAGCCTTTCTTTTCTTCTGCCATAATAGTCTCCTCTTTATTTGGTCAGTTCATTTTCGATCAGGCTGACAGAGACGAGTGTCGATACACCCTTCTCCTGCATGGTAATGCCATACAGTACGTCCGCCGCATTCATCGTGCCTCTTCGATGGGTAATGACAATGAACTGTGTGTCTTCAGTCAGTTTGTGGAGATACTCCGCAAAACGTTTAACGTTGGCATCGTCCAGTGCTGCTTCGATCTCATCGAGCAGACAGAATGGAGATGGTTTTAGGCTCTGGATCGCAAAAAGAAGGGCGATCGCAGTCAGTGCCTTTTCGCCACCAGAGAGCTGCATCATGTTCTGCAGTTTCTTGCCCGGTGGCTGAGCGATGATAATAATACCGGTTTCAAGCAAATTGTCCGGATCGGATAAGGAAAGGGTTCCTTTACCACCACCAAATAGCAGTTTGAAGATGCGGTCAAACTCGACCTGGATCTTTGCAAAATTCTCCTTAAACTGTGTGGTCATAGAGTTGTCCAGGTTATGAATGATCTGATTCAGCTTGCTCTCTGCTTCAACGATATCATCATGCTGCGTCTTCATGGTCTCGTAGCGAGCGGAAACATCCTTATATTCCTCAATCGCATTGACATTGATATTGCCAAGGGCCTTGATCTTGGCTCTGAGATCCAGGATCTTTTTACGGATCTCATTAGGTGGCAGCGCGATAACTTCATCCTTGGCATATTCTCGAACCTGCTGATAGGTCATGCCGTACTCTTCCCACATATAATCGCTCTGTTCACGTCTCTTTTCTTCCAGCTTTTCTCTCTGATTATTGAGACGGTAGAGTTCTTTATCAAGGCTTGTCACCTGATCGCTCAGTTCATTTCGCTGGTTGAAGAAGGCTTTATGGGTTGATGAGAAGCTTTCATGTTCCTCATCTAATCTTGTGATCTCGATCTTAAGCGCTTCAATCTGTTCTGTGAGAAGGTCAAGGTCTTGTGTCAGCGTTTCTTTTTCTTCTTTATAGATAGCCACCGTTCCGGAAAGCACATCCTGATCAGATCTGTATTTTTCAATATTCTGTTCAAGCTGGGATTTCTCATCATAGGAACGGAGAATACCGGACTGTATAAATTCCTTCTTCTGTTTGAGTGTTGAGTACTGAACACGGATATCGGAATTCTTTTCCGTGACATCCTTTTCTGCCGCAGATACTTCCTCAAGACGTTTTGTAAGGACTTTGATCGTGTTTTCAGAGACCTCCTGATCCGCCTCAACTTCCTGAATCTCCAGATCATCCGTATCGATCATGCCGATGATGTCTGCCTGGTTGATCAGAAGCTGAGCAACTTCATCCCTGATCTCATCGATGGCCTCTGCATGTGCATTCTGAGATTCTGCCACCTGTTTCATACGAATTGAAACCGTATTCTTGCGAATGGTCAGCTGATGTTCATCTGCAGACAACTTTTCAAGGGCACTATTGTTGTCTTCTCGCTGTTTCTGGAGATCGGTCAGACGATCTTTCAGCTGCATACCTTCTGCCTGAAGCTGCTTGATAGATTCTTTGAGCTGATCCATCTCTCTGCGTCGGCTGAGAAGATTACTGTTATTCTTATAGGCACCACCGGATAAGGAACCACCAGGATTTAAGGATTCACCTTCCAGTGTGACAATGCGAAGAGAGTGATGATACTTTTTAGCAAGTGCC
>JAZUHQ010000172.1:0-4219 GCA_045641805.1 Lachnospiraceae bacterium | reverse complement strand
GGACTCTTCCGGTGATATCACTCAGCTTTCTGAGTTCATCAGAAGAAATTCTGATATCGACTTCAAGGTATTTGGCGGTAAGGATACTCTGATCTACGCTGCTATGTGCCAGGGTGGTGTTGGTGCTGTATGTACAACATGCAACTACATGCCTAAGCTTGTATGCTCCATCTATGACAAGTTCGTAGCTGGCGACATCAAGGGTGCGCTTGAAGCACAGTACAAACTGAACCCAATCCGTCTTTCCATGGATGCAGCAAGCTTCCCTGTAGCTGCTAAGGATATGGCTAAGATGGTAGGTCTTAATGTTGGTGAACCTTATCTTCCAACAATGTGTACACCTGAAGGTCCTGCACTCGCTAAGATGCGTGCAGAGATGGAAAAGGGCGGCATTATCTAATTCCTGATTCGTTTTGTTTTTGGTAGAGACTTTAAGAATCTGGTAAATAGATCAAACAATAAGGTTTTATTTAAAAAGATTGGAGATTGACAAAAATGGCTATTCCTGTAATTACAAAAATGGAAGTTTACCCAGTAGCTGGTCATGACTGTATGGAGCTTAACCTTTCCGGTGCACATGCTCCTTACTTCACAAGAAACATTGTTATCCTTACAGATTCCAATGGTACAGAGGGCGTTGGTGAGGTTCCTGGTGGTCAGAAGATCACAAAGGCTCTTGAGGACGTTGCTCATCTTGTTATCGGCACAAGCATCGCTGATTACAAGCAGACACTGAATAAGGTTCGTGCATGGCTCAACGCTAACATCAAAGACGACGTTCGTGGTCTTCAGACATTCGACCTTCGTACAGGTGTTCACGTTGTAACTGCGATCGAGGCTCCTCTTCTTGACCTCCTTGGTAAATTCCTTGACGTTCCGGCTGCAGCTCTTATGGGCGATGGTATTCAGAGAGAAAGAGTACGTTTCCTTAGCTACCTCTTCTATGTTGGTGACAGAAAGCTCACAAATCTTCCATACGAAGAAGAGCCAGACAGCGATTGCGACTGGTACAGACTTCGTCATGAGGAAGCGCTTACACCTGAGAAGGTTGTAGCTCTTGCTAAAGCAACTCATGAGAAATATGGTTTCGAAGACTTCAAACTTAAGGGTGGTGTTCTTAAGCCAGCTGATGAGGCTAGTGCTGTAGAAGCTATCAAGGCTGCTTTCCCAGATGCCAGAGTTGACCTTGACCCTAACGGTTGCTGGAGCCTTGAAGAAGCACTTGAAGTAGCACCAAGACTTAAGAAAGTGCTTGCTTACTGTGAGGACCCTTGTGGTGCTGAGAATGGTTTCTCCGGCCGTGAGATCATGGCTGAGTTCAAGAGAGAGACTGGTATGCCAACAGCTACAAACATGATCAATACAGACTGGAGACAGATGTATCACTGCCTGTCCCTCAAGAGTGTTGATATTCCTCTTGCAGATCCTCATTTCTGGACAATGGAAGGCTCCGTACGTGTAGGTCAGATGTGTAATGACTTCGGTATGATGTGGGGCTGCCATTCCAATAACCACTTCGATATCTCCCTCGCTATGGTAGTACAGTGTGCAGCTGCTATCCCTGGTAAGATGAACGGTATCGATACTCATTGGATCTGGCAGGAAGGCAGAGAGCGTCTTACAAAAGAGCCAATGCAGATCGTAGGCGGCTGCATCGATCTTCCAAAGAAGGGCGGTCTTGGTATCGAAGTTGACCGTGAGCAGGTTATGAAGGCTCACAAACTTTACATGGACAATTGCCTTGGTGCTCGTGATGACTCCATCGGTATGCAGTTCCTTGTAGAGAACTGGGTATTCGACAACAAGAAACCTTGTCTCGTTCGTCCAAACTCCAAGTGGGTTTAAAATCTGACAAATGCAGGCAACGTTAGACCAGTTAACGCAGCAGTATCGCAGGTTTAAACGATTGGTCTTCGGAATCATTCTGATTCTCGTTATCGCGCTTGTTTGTATCTTTATTAATCGAAATATCACTTTCATTCTTCTTGCGTTTGCGGTTCTGTTTCATCTGTTTTATGTCAGAAGACAGCAGAAAGCCTATCAGGAAGGCTTTGTGGAAGCCAACATGAAAGTGACGCTGGCACAGGACATTGGCGCGAAAAAAGTCAGCGCCATGTCCGGTGGCAAGATCACTGAGGAAGTCGTCAGAGATGCTCAGATGGCACCGGTTGATAAAGGGAAAGGCAGCTGCCTTTTACGGGAAGGTGTCAGCGGAGAACACGAAGGCCTGAAAGTTGCCCTGTGCGATGCGGTTATGGCTGAATCATGGCAGCTTGTCAAGAACGGCAAAAACCGTGTCCATTATCTGATGGGTGTCTGGACAAGCTATACATTAAGTCATGATACAGGCGCAGACTGGCGATTGCTTGACAAAGATGTATTGGCTGTGCCGATCCGTCAGAAGTTTTATAAATCGATCAGTGCTCTGGAGCGTATTCACTACGATGACGAAGAACTCGAAGAACGCTTTATCCTCTACAGCAAGCACGGTTCCGTGCCTGATCAGAAGGTGATGCGTGAGATCATCGCATTGGCAGATTACACACCGGGCAAGATCGCAGTATCACTGAAAGGTGATAAACTCAATATCTTTATCCGAGACAGAATTCTTGCAAGAGCTGTTTCCGTAAAGAATCCGCCAACAGCGGAAGCACTGAAGTTTCATCCATTCCCTGAAATCAGATATACAACTCAGTGCGCAAAAAGATGTGATCGAATCTTTCCTAAAGATCAGATCACTGAAAATAATGGCTAACTGCTTGCAAGGGAAGTAGTTCAGACATAAATACCTATTTTCATTTCAAAAAGGAGAAGAAAAATGAAAAAATTATTCAAAAAAGTAGTTGCAGTAGCTATGGCAGCAGCAATGGTTCTTTCTGTTGCAGCATGTGGCAATGGTGGCGCAGCAGCAGGCGGTGATGGCGCTGCTTCCAGCCACAAAGGTAAAAACGTTCGTGTCGTTATCGGTTCTACATCTACATCCGGTGACTCCTACATGATCGCTGATATCGTTACACGTTACCTTGGCGAAGAGATGGGCTTCAACGGTAAGGTTGATGCTATCGGTAACGCTGATGCTCTTGACACAATCGTTAACTCCAAGGGCGATGGTACAACAATCATGATGTTCCATGATATGACATTCCTTTCCGTTCTTTTCGGTTCCGTTCCAGAAACATATGCGCTTGAGAACCTTACAGTAGGTCCTCGTATCGGTCAGAACCCTGGTGGTTGTTTCGGTGCTCCAGCTGAATCTAACTTTGCTTCTCTTCAGGATGTAACAGATTACCTCACATCCAAGAGCGGTAACCTTTCCTTCAACATCGAGTCCGGTGCTACATCCCATCTTGCATTCGCTGCTTACTACCTCTACATCAAAGATACATATGGCGATGATGTAGCTTCTCAGATCAAGGCTATCGTTGGTGGTACAACAGCTGAGAAACTTCAGAGACTCTGGGATCGTCAGGCAGACATCATCTATGGTGATACATCTTCCTTCGCTCAGTACACAGAAGAAGGCGTTCAGGATCAGCTTGCTATGACAATGTTCGGTTCCTGTGACGCCGTATCTGGTGTTGAGATTGACTCCATGGCTGACTCTGGCGTAACATTCAACGGCGAGCCATTCAAGTTTGCTAAAGACTTCTGCATGTACTTCCCTAAGGAAATGGATGAGAAGGTTCTTGGCGAGATCGCTGACGCTATGAAGGTTGTTACAGAGAAGGATGAGTTCAAGGCTGATATGGCTAACCTTTTCTACACAGCACTTTCCGCTGATGATGTTGATCTTGCAGCTTCTCAGGACTACATCATGAACAAGAGAGAGATCTGTAAGCAGATCATCGAGAGATCCCCATCTCTTGACTCCCTTGCTAACTAATTCGTAAGAGTCTATTTGACAATTAATGTAACAGTTAATTAACAGCAAGCCCTGTAAGCCCTTAAGCCTTACAGGGCTGACTCAAAAAAAGAGAGAGGAGTACTCTTATGATTCAGGTTGTATATTCAACTGAGCATTGGATCGTTCCTAAGATCGTCATCGGTGTACTTGTTATTCTTTTACTTGCTATCATCATCACAGAAGGTATGGCAAACAAGAAAGCTGGTAAGGGATTCATCTCCTTCGGCGGCAAGTTCTTCATCGACAATGCTGACTTCAAAAAATTATTCGGTTCCCTTATCCTTTTTGCAGCATATGTATATCTGCTTGAGGTCA
>JAZUHQ010000171.1:0-2328 GCA_045641805.1 Lachnospiraceae bacterium | reverse complement strand
GACTTCACACTCCACAACCAAGTACATGGATGGCCATGGTGCAGCTGTTGGCGGCTGTATCGTTGATTCCGGTAACTTTGACTGGATGGCACATGCTGACAAGTTCCCAGGTCTTTGCACACCGGATGAATCCTACCACGGCATCACATATGCAGAGAAGTTTGGCAAGGAAGGCGCATTTATCACAAAGTGTACTTCTCAGCTCATGAGAGACTTTGGTTGTATCCAGTCCCCTCAGAATGCTTTCTATTTAAACCTTGGTCTTGAGTCCTTACATGTACGTATGCCACGTCACGTAGAGAACGGCCAGGCTGTTGCAGAGTTCCTTCAGAAACAGCCACAGGTTGAGTATGTTTCCTATCCTGGCCTTCCGGGCGACAAGTACTATGAGATCGGTCAGAAGTACCTTCCAAAGGGCGGCTGTGGTGTTGTTTCCTTCTGCTTAAAGGGCGGCAGAGCAGCAGCAGAAGCATTCATGAGGCGTCTGAAACTGGCAGCGATCGAGACACATGTAGCAGATGCAAGAACATGCTGTCTGAACCCTGCGACATCCACACATCGTCAGCTGACAGAAGAGCAGCTCGTTGCAGCAGGCGTACCTGCAGGTCTTGTTCGTATTTCCTGTGGTCTCGAAGACAAGGAAGACCTGATCGCAGACCTTGCTCAGGCACTTGAAGGTATCGAATAATCTGTTTTTCTGAATTCCCGTGATTCACAGAGGAATCACAGTCATCAATCATGAACTTGAAAAGGAGGAATGCCTATGCCACCACATGGACATAGCAGAGCAGGCGCAAGACCCGGTGGATCCGGTCACGGAAGACCCGGTCATATGATGGGCGGCATGATGGGTGGTCCGGTGATCATTCCCGGTGGAATGTCGTCATCTCCCTACGGAAGAAGACGTCCGAATGCTTACGGCGGCAGTTTTCTCGGCTCCATGATCGGCGCAGCCATTGCGACATCTATGGCTGAGATGATGGGAGAGATCGAAGAACCTGTGCCATACGGACAGGAAGCTCATTCACAGACAGTGGAAAAGAGGAGACCGGACAATTATCCGGCCAAATGTCCGAATTGCGGCGGACCAACCGACGGATCGGAGGTCTGTGATTATTGCGGAACCAGATTTTATTAATTATATGAAGATTTGTTTAAGGAAGCTTTGCATTTGTAAAGCTTCCTTTTTATTATGTGTAATTTCCTACAGTCTGTTTAATATATACAGAAAGTCGGCATCAGTCTTCATAATAATCACTTTCGTAAGATCTGATTTAGGTGCTTTTTGTGAATAATGTGAGGAAATATGAGGAATTATGAGGAAATATTTTCTGAATAGAAGAAATTAGGATTTTTTCGAGGTAAAAAGACTCTTTTCGTCTCATTTGATTGCATGCCAGATATGCATATAATAGGATTTGTGGTCTGAACACATTTTTGGTGTCCTATCCGCTTGGCGGAAAGCAGAAAATGTGATTCGGAAAATAAGAATGACTTATAATCAATGATGAATAAGATTTTAAAAGGAGATTTCAAATGAGTGAAACAATTATGAAAGCATCAGAACTTCGTCCTTGGCTGAAGCATTACCCAGAACAGTTTAAGCAGATGCCTGTGATCCAGTGTTCTCTGGAGCAGTTTATCCGTATGTTTAACCACAAGATGGATCAGCCTTCCCTGGAGTACTATGGTGTACAGTTTACAATGAACCAGATCTTCGAAATGGCAGATCAGACAGCAAAGGCTATGGTAGCTGCAGGTGTTAAGTGTGGCGACCATCTTCCAGTCTTCATGCAGTTCCAGCCTGAGTTCATTTTCCTCCTTCTTGCAGCTGAGAAGGTTGGTGCAGCACTTATCTGCCGTGATGGTAGTGAAGAGGAGTACATCCAGGCACTTCATGATGCAAGGGGCCCTGTTGCTTTTATTCAGGACTTTACAACAAAGGAAATGGAAGAGACATTCTACAATGTGTGTCCTGAGCTTAAGACAATCGTTACACTGAATCCTTATACATATGGTAAGAAGGAAGAGATGCCTGAGTATGTTATCGAGAACATCGAAGAGAGATACGAGGCAACTTCTATCGTTAAGGGCGGCAGAGAGACAACAATCACATGGGATGCTTTCTATGCAGCAGGTGCTACATTCGAAGGCGAGTACATCGCTCCTGTAGATCCTAACCGCTCCCTCTACCATCCATATACATCCGGTTCTACAGGCCCATCCAAGGAGATCATCCACAGTGCAGCTACAATGACAGGCTGTCTTTGCCAGATCGCTCCAATGATGACTGCAGTACCATTCACAATGAGATGTATGCTTCCAGTA